>NZ_JBXWLA010000013.1:0-171318 GCF_058191755.1 Serratia sp. CoH_122_TC_1 | reverse complement strand
GCGGGGGTTACACCTGGCACCGCTTCGACACCTCACGCTCGGTCAATTACGGCATGCAGTCAGATCGTGAAACCGCGAAATACAGTGCACGCACGGAGCAGGTGTTTGCCGAAGCGGGTTACAGCGTGAAGGCGGGCTGGGTCAATCTGGAGCCGTTCGCCAACCTGGCGTACATCAACTTCCAGAACAACGGTATCGCGGAAGACGGCGGGGCGGCGGCATTGCACGGCGACAAACAGCACACCGACGCCACGGTATCAACGCTGGGTCTGCGTGCGGATACCGAGTGGCAGGCGAGCAAAACCACGTCGGTGGCGCTGCGCAGCGAACTGGGTTGGCAGCATCAGTACGGGGATCTGGATCGCGGTACCGGGCTGAGATTCAACGGCGGCAGTTCCCCGTTTGTGGTGAACAGCGTGTCGGCATCGCGTGACGGTGCGGTGCTGAAGGCCAGTGCAGAAGTGGCGGTGAACAAGAACGCTACCCTGTCGCTGGGCTATGGCGGTCTGCTGTCGCAAAACTACCAGGACAACAGCGTTAACGCCGGTTTTACCTGGCGCTTCTAATCCTTTTACCTGAGTGGTCATAAGGGGGTCAGCTTGCTGGCCCCCTTTTTTGCATGAATTAACCGCTCATGCTCAGAAGGGCGCAGGTTTATCTCTCGTCGTCTTAGGGTAAAAAAGGCAAGAAAAAACCGGGACCCTTGCGGATCCCGGTTCAAATGCGGGTAAAACAGATTAGCGCTTACGGCCCATATTTCGGAGAGAGTCTGGTGCATACATTCTCTCAGAGTAACAACCGAAACGAGCTTTCCCTGGTGTCATTATGATTATTTGGTGGTGCGATTTTACTGTTGTTATATTTTTATTGTGGTGTTGCTGTGTGTCTCTTCTGGTACCATGTTTGACTATATAATGTGGTATGTCAAGCAATGTTTAGATTGTACATTGTATGATATACCAGTTTTTGAGCGCTTTTTTTGCACGGCAAGTACGAAAACGACTGAAAAAACAGCAAAAAAAAATCGAAGGAAAAAATGGATAATAATCACCAGAAATTCGATTCACAGTCGATTGCAAACCGGGTTAGGGAACTGTTTGTACATTATGGGATTGGTAAGCGTCAGCATGCGAAAGAGCTCAGTCGGATTCTGGATCTCAGTTTTTCACATGCACACCGTAAGCTGAAGGGCCAAAGCCCTTGGACGCTGGAACAAATTAGCCACGTCGCGGCGGCATTAGGGGAAAGCCCGGCAGCGATAGTGGATACGGGTACAGAACATGACATCTCTGCACAAACTATTGCACGGGATGCCATCTTTTATGTTGGCGGTGTGGAATTAGCCTGCGTTGGCTATATCGGTCATGAGTTGGTTGGCGGGCGGACATCGGAATATGTCGCGTTACAACAGGCTGGGCAGTGGTGTCTTTATCGTTCAGATGATGCACCGCAAGGGCAACCGTATTGTGTGGAGCTGATTGAGCTCCGTCCTGCTGCCGTTGAAGACGAGCGGTTAAGCATTGCGGTACTCGACGACTCACACCAGGCCGCTGACGAACTGACAAAATACCTTAACGGGCGTGGTTTCCATGCCGTCGCTTTTTACGATGTCAGCAGTTTCTGTTTGGCGCTGCAACAAAGTCTGTTCGATGGTTATGTGGTCGACTGGTTGATTGGCCAGGAAACGGTGGTGCGATGCATCGAAACCATCCGTGCTTCGGACAACCCGGATGCGCCGGTTCTGGTGCTCACGGGCCAATTGGGGACCGATCAGCGCGAATCCGAAATCGCCAGGGCGATGCGTGACTATGACGTATTGGGGCCGTATGAAAAACCCGTGCGGCTCCATGTCATTGAAGCCGCACTGTTGCGGTGTTTTAATCTTTAACGAGCAGTGAAGCCAGCGTCGTTGACAAGGCATCAAGCCGTACTGGCTTCATTAAATAGCTGTCGAACAGCGCCCGCTGCTCGGCAGACAGCTGCTCCGGGGTATAGGCGCTGATGCCAACAATCGGAATATGACGATTGGGGCCACGCTGGCTACGCAGTTGTTTCGCCAACGCAGCGCCATCAATACCCGGCATTTGCAGGTCTAACAGCAACGCGTCGTAAGGACGTCTAAGCAACTTTTGCAGCGCACGTTCGGGTGAATTGCACAGTTCATGTTGATAGCCCAGTTTGTCCAGCAGCGCGGCAAAGGCGTCGCTCACGGATTTATTGTCATCCACCACTAAAATATGTTGCTGCTTGTCCATCAGGCCACGCTGGTGCGGCAATTTTTCGCCTTGCTCCTCGTCGTCGGTAATGTCGACGGGAATACTGACGATAAAGGTACTGCCTTTTTTGATCTCGCTGTAGACAGTGATCGTGCCATTGAGCAGCGTCACCAGCCCATGCACAATCGCTAATCCCATGCCTACACCGCCATACTGGCGGGTATGAGATTGATCCAATTGAGTGAAGGGCCTGAATATTTGGTCAAGCATCTCCTTTTCAATACCAATACCGGTATCAGTCACTTCAATAATCAACGAATTACCCGTGGGCTGGCGTCGCAGGCAACTGTGCAGCGTGATGGTGCCGCTTTCGGTATATTTGAACGCGTTGGTCAGCAGGTTGACGATAATCTGCCTGATGCGCAGCGGATCGGAATGTATCTGCAGATGACCGCATTCAATTTCGCACAACAGTGTTACCTGTTCTTTCTGGCTGAGCGTCTCGATTTCATGCGCCGTGTCTTCGATCAGCCGTTGAGCGTCAAACGGTGCGAGACGCAGCTCCATCATGCCGCTGTCCAAATGGGCATAATCGGTGAGGTCTTTCATCTGGCTTTCAATTTGCTGTGCGGCAATCTCCAACCGTTGGAAAGTATCCGCATGTTCGGCCGACACCTTGGTATTCACCAGCACGTCAATGGCAGACATAATGCTCTGCAGCGATGTGCGTAACTCGTGGCCAATGGCGCCCAGAAAGGCATTCTTGGTGCGGGTGGCTTTCTCCGCTTCTATTGCTTTGGCTTGTTGCCGGATGGTCAGGCGCTGCTGGCGGAACATAATCAGCGTAATGGCAATAAGCGCAATCACTGAAAACATCACGATCACCAGACCATAAAAAATGATGTGTCGTTTTTCGATATAGTCTTCGTAGGCGGCGGTGCGCTGCTTCACTTCTGCGTGATCGGTCAGGTTGGCCATTTCAATCGAGTAGGGCTTGATTTGCCTCATGGCCTGCGAAATGAGTGAGAAATCAATCTTCGGGCTGTTCAGCAAATTATCAATCTGATCCATTTTCTGGCGCATATGTGCGACAACCTCGGGGTAGCCCGGTTCGGCATACAGAGGTTGGGTCGACTCAGACACCGTTTCCAACACGTAGAAACGGGAATAAAGGATTTCAAATTTGAGACGCAGATCTTCGCTATCGACCTGTGGTGCGTTTTTCTGCTGTTCGACCAGCGTTTCAAATTCGGCAAGCTTGATAGCAAATTTGGCGATCGACCAAGAATAATTTTCCTGCGTGCCGGCAATAGCATACAACCCTTTTTTGGACAGCGTTGCGCTGTAGTAATACAGCGTCACCGCGGAGGCAACCAGGAAAAGGGCAGCAAAAATAGCCGGGATTGCCAGCCTGCTGTTGTTTTTAAACCCTGTGAATTTCATTTAATCACGATCCTGTCCACTTGCCAGATAAAGCGTGAGTTGTAGAGCGGGGAGTTCAACTCAGGCCCAGCGGCATCCCTGGGATAAACCAAAAACAGCGGTCCGAAGTTTCTGATCTTCAGCATTTCGCCGTCCATCTTGTAGGCCAAAATCATATTGTATTTCTCAACGTCAGACAGCGGGACGTCGATGTAATAATCGTTTAACGCATAAAATGTCAGCGTACTGCCCTTGGCGCCAACCCGGGCCAAAATGTCCGCGACGGCAATCCCTTCAAACTTTCTTTGGGGCGTCCAAGAGGTTGACGTGGTGATGCTGTGCACCGGCATTGCCAACAGTTGTTTATCGGTAAAAAGATAGCTTTTCTTTACCGGATCGGTCGTATTTTGGATGTCTCCCGCAACCTCCAAAGTAAAACTGAGTGCGCTGGATTGGACGATCGCCAGCGAAAAAAGTGCCAGCGTGAAGTTTTTAAAAAGAGTGAACAGCATCGGTGTTCTCCAGTGTTGCGGGTGCTTATATGAGCGCCGTCCATGTGGTCAGGCAAAATAATGGCAGAAAATGGACGTTTGTGTTGAGGGGAATGGTAAAGAGCACGAAAAGAAAAGGCCAGGAATTACCCTGGCCTGATGTTATGCCGTTTTTAATGCTTAGCGCATGGTAACAAACTCTTCCGCGGCGGTCGGGTGGATCGCGACGGTGTTGTCGAAGTCTTTCTTGGTTGCACCCATCTTAATGGCCACGGCGAAGCCCTGCAGGATTTCGTCCATACCGAAGCCGATACCGTGCAGGCCGACGATCTTCTCTTCTTTGCCCACGCACACCAGTTTCATGCGGCACGGCTGGCGGTGCTGCGTTACGGCGCTGTACATGGCGGTGAAGGAAGATTTGTACACTTTCACGTTGTCTGCACCGAACTTCTCAATCGCTTCCGGTTCGGTCAGGCCAATGGTGCCGATCGGCGGGTGGCTGAAGACCACGGTAGCGATGTTGCTGTAATCCAGGTGCTCTTCCGGCTTGTTGTTAAACAGGCGCTCGGACAGGCGACGGCCGGCGGCCACGGCGACAGGCGTCAGTTCGACGGCACCGGTGTTATCACCCACGGCGTAAATACCCTTAACGTTGGTATTTTGGTATTTATCGACGTCGATATAGCCTTTTTCGTTGGTTTTCACCCCGGTTACGGCCAGGTTCAGGTTATCGGTCGCAGGTTCGCGGCCAATCGCCCATACCAGGCTGTCGACGGTGAATTCCTTGCCGTTTTCCAACTGCAACGTCAGGCTACCGTCAGCGTTTTTGACGATGGCTTTCGGTACCGATTCGGTGTGCAGGCTTGGCCCTTCGGTGTTCATCACTTCCACCAGGGTGTCGACAATCATCGGATCGAAGGTGCGCAGCGGTGCGTGTTTACGCACGAACAGGTGCGTTTCGGCCCCCAGCGCGTTCAATACACCGGCGATTTCCACCGCGATATAGCCCGCGCCGACAATGGCAACGCGTTTTGGCATGGCGTCCAGGTCGAAGAAGCCATCAGAATCGATACCGTATTCTGCACCCGGAATATTAGGGTGGCTCGGGCGGCCGCCGGTGGCGATCAGGATATGGTCGGCGGTGATTTTCTCACCGTTGACTTCCACCGTGTGCGCGTCGATAAAGCGTGCAAAGCCTTTGATCACGTCGACTTTGTTTTTGCCGAGCACGTTGTCGTAAGACGTATGGATACGGTCGATATACGCAGTGCGGTTAGCGACCAGCTTTTTCCAGTCAAACGCGTTGACGGTGGTATCGAAGCCGTAATCTGGGCCGTACATATGGATGGCCTCGGCGATCTGCGCCGCGTGCCACATGACTTTTTTCGGTACACAACCCACGTTGACGCAGGTGCCGCCCAGTTCTTTGGCTTCAATCAATGCGCATTTCTGGCCATACATGGCTGCCCGGTTGATCGATGCGATGCCGCCGCTGCCGCCGCCAATTGCTAGATAATCGTAATGTTTGGTCATCTGGGATTTCCATGAATTGTGTGAATCGAAGAGCGTAAGAGTTTAACGCCTGATCCAGGTTTGTCGCAAAGGTTGCGTCGATGGTTGTGATAGGTCGGATAAAGGCGCGGCTGGCCGCGCCCCGGACGCTTATTCCGGTACCACCCAGTTCACCAAATGGTGGCCATGCCCTGACGGCACCAATATTTTGTGCAACCATGGCAGCACGTTTTTCATCTGTTGTTCCAGCTTCCACGGCGGGTTAATCACGATCATGCCAGAAGCCGTCATACCGCGTTGGTCACTGTCGGGTTTAACCGCCAGTTCGATCTGCAGAATATTGCGGATACCGGTAGCTTCCAGCTCTTTTAGCATGCGCTTGATCTGCTGGCGCATAACCACCGGATACCACAGCGCGTAGGTGCCGGTGGCAAAGCGCTTGTAGCCTTCCTGCAGGCCTTTGATCACGTCCTGGTAATCGGTTTTCATCTCGTACGGCGGGTCCATCAGGATCAGCCCACGGCGTGACAGGGGGGGCAACTGCGACTTCAACTGTTGGTAGCCATCGGCGCGTTGCACCTTGGCGCGTTCGTCCTTTTGGAACTCACCGCGCAGGAGCGGGAAGTCGCTCGGGTGCAGTTCTGTCAGGTGGATTTTATCCTGCGGGCGCAGCAATTCGCGGGCAATCAGCGGCGAGCCAGGGTAGTAGCGCAGCTTTTCGGTACGGTTAAAGTGGTGCACGACACGCATGTAGGCCGCCAGTTCTTCCGGCAGATCGTCTCGTTGCCACAGCAGACCGATGCCTTCCAGGTATTCCCCAGTGCGTTCGGCATGCTCACCGCTGAGCTGATAGCGCCCTGCGCCGGAATGGGTATCCAGATACAGGAAGGGCTTCTCTTTTTCTTTCAGCGACTCAATGATCAGGCTCTGAACGGTGTGCTTGAGCACGTCGGCGTGGTTGCCGGCGTGGAAACTGTGGCGGTAACTTAACATGGCTTGTGGTAATTCCTTGTGCTCCTGACGGAGCCGGCTGAACAGAATAAGGCTTATATTCTGCACAGTATAAACTGTCTGGGCGGGAAAAACTGAAATGCGTTACCGCAGACCCTCTATCAAGGAGCAGGGCAATGACTGAATCGGCAATTTTAGCTAATTATCCCGGCGCATCGCGCTGGTCATTCGGCGACAGCCCGGCACTGGCGGACGCGCTGTTGCAATTGGTGCTCGACGGCCAAAAAACCGCAACCTGTTGTTCATATGCTGCTTATCAACAAGAGCAGGCGCCGTTGGTCGGGGATTATAACGTCGTTCTTGATGGCCGCGGCAAACCGGCCTGCGTTATCAGGATCCTGTCCCTGAGGCGGGTTCGCTATGCCGATGTCACGGCCGAAATGGCGGCGCTGGAAGGCGAGGGAGATCAGAGCCTGGCATTTTGGCGGCAGGAGCATCAGGCGTTTTTTACCCGGGAAGGCACCTTTTCGCCGCAGATGTGGTTGATGTTTCAACAGTTCGAGTTGGTTGACGTCCTAGAGTGATGCCGCAGGTGGCTCCAGGGCGGCAACCACCTGCTCGCGCAACCAGCTGTGGGCTGGGTCGAGGTGAGAACGTTCATGCCAGACCATCACCATGTCATAGCCTGGCAGTGCCAGCGGTGCTGGGCAGGTGCGCAGATCGCCCAGCAGTTCACCCAGCATGCGTGAAGGCAGCATGGCCACCATATCGGATCTTGCCAGCAGCGTGGGGATAAACAGGAAGTGCGGCAGCGACATCACGACGCGCCGTGCTAATCCCTGTGCCTCCAACAGCGTGTCGATCAGGGTACGAAAACCGCCTCCGTCCTGTGAAACCATGACAAATTCAAGCTGGCAGAACTGCTCCAGCGAGGGCGGGGTTTGTAATAACGGGTGGTCATGACGGCCTACCAGCAGGTAGTTCTCGTGAAACAACGGGCGATGACGCAGCTCGGCAGGGGCTTCTTCACGGGCCAGAAAGCCCAGATCGATCACGCCGTCGGCCAGGTCGCGACTCATGGTTTTGGGTGAGGCTTCACGGATCGCCAGACGAGATTTCGGCGCTGCCAGCCGCAGTGTGGGCAGCATCGGCAGCAGAATGGCGTATTCGGCCGCGTCGGCGGCGGCCAGTTGCCAGGTCATTTCGGCCTGCAGCGGATCAAACGGCTGTTCTGCGGCCACTAAACGGCCGAGATCGGCCAGCGTTTGGCGCAGCGGCGTTAGCAGACCGAGTGCGCGTGCCGTGGGCAACATGCCGCGTGAGCCAGGTAGCAGCAGCGGATCATGGTAAATCTCGCGCAGTTTGGCGAGCTGAATGCTGACCGAAGGCTGGCTAAGATTAAGGCGTGCCGCCGCCCGCGTCACGTTACGTTCAGTGAGCAGCGCTTCCAGCGTGACCAACAAATTGAGATCGACTCGCTTTAAATTGTTGATAACTATCCCTCGTATTAAATCTATCAATTTCAACTATAGCGCTAATCCCCCTACCGTGAAATGGACGTCGGAAAAGCCGACGAAACCGCAACGGATAAGGGCGAGATGATGAAATTGAGCGAGTATGTTAACTACGATGCGCTGGGGTTGGCCGAACTGGTACAGCACGGCGAAGTCAGTGCGCAAGAGTTGCAACAGACGGCGCAGGCCGCCGTCGCGGCGGTAAACCCAAGAATTAATGCGGTGGTGGAATATTGGGGGCAGCCGCAACCTGAGGGTGAAGGCCCACTGTCAGGCGTGCCTTTCCTGATTAAGGACATCGCCATCAGCATGGCCGGTAAGCGTCTCGAGTTGGGGAGTCGATTGGCGCAGGGCAATATCGCAGCGGCAGACAGCCATCTGATGAGCAATGTTCGTCGAGCCGGGCTGGTGACTTTCGGTCGTACCACTACGCCAGAGATGGCATTCAGCACCACCACCGAAGCGGTGCTTTACGGCGCGACGCGTAATCCCTGGAACCCGGATTTTAGCGCGGGTGGCTCCAGTGGGGGCGCCGGCGCGGCGGTTGCCGCCGGGATCGTGCCAATCGCTCATGCCACCGACGCCGCGGGATCGATCCGGGTTCCCGCCTCGTCAAATGGGCTATTTGGCCTCAAACCGACACGTGGGCGGGTATCCCATGGCCCGGCGATGGACGAAGTGTTCAACGGTTTTGGTGTTCAACTGGGGCTCAGCCGCACAGTGCGCGACAGCGCAGCGCTACTGGATGCCCTGCAGCATCCGCATCCCGGCGACCCCTATTACACGGCACCGCCAGGGCACACTTGGCTGTCACAGGTTACGTCCGAACCCGGCCGACTGCGTATTGGTATGATGACTCAGGCGTGGAACGGCGGGAAAACCGATCCGCAAATCGCCCAGGCCACGGCCAATACCGCCGTGCTGCTGAGTGAGTTGGGCCATCAGGTGAGCGAAGTCGACATGGCGATTGGCGTCAGTTGGCAGGCGTTGGTGTTCGCCAATGCGCAAATCTGGTGTGCCAATCTGGTGGGTTGGGTCGATGGCCTGAGCCAGGCGACAGGGCGGCCTGTATCAACCGACACGCTGGAGCCGGAAACGCTGGCCTGTTACCGCTACGGGCTGGCCGCTAGGGCGGTGGATATGGTGGCGGCGCTTGAGGTGCGTAACCGGGTGACCCGTGCCGTCGCGGCGTATTTTCAGCAGTACGACCTGCTGCTGACGCCGACCCTGCCTGACTTGCCTTGGCGGATCGGCCGTTACGGCACAGGGACGGCGGACATGAGCGGCCTGGAGTGGACGGCGCACTTATTCGATCACTCGCCTTTTACGCCGGTATTTAATGTGGCTGGCGTGCCTGCGATGTCAGTCCCTCTGGCGCACGATAAACAACATAACCTGCCGATAGGCATGCAATTTGTGGCCGGTTTTGGCCGTGAGGATCAGCTCTTGCAACTGGCAGGGCAACTGGAGCGGGCAGCGCCCTGGCATCATCGGTCTCCGGCCATTTGGGCAGGAAATGCAGGGGAATAGCAGTCAAAAGGCAAAATATCGGCTATGTTGCTGAAGGGCCTTTTACGGCGGGCCGTTGGCTCGCCGCTGCATTCAGGAGGGGACGATGAACTGCATATTTTGCGAAATGGTGGCGGGCAGGGTGCCGTGCCATAAAATCTGGGAGGACGATAACCATATGGCGTTCCTTTCCATCTACCCGAATACCGAGGGTTTCAGCGTGGTGATCCCCAAGGCGCATTATGAGAGCTACGCCTTTGCACTGCCGGATGAGGCGCTCAGCGAATTGATGCTGGCCACCAAGCGGGTCGCGCAATTGCTCGACCGGGCGTTTGACGACGTGGGGCGCTGCGGCATGGTATTTGAAGGCTTTGGCGTCGACCATGTGCATGCCAAGCTGATCCCGATGCACGGCACCGCTGTGCTGGCGGAGTGGCAACCGATTGAATCGAAATCAGTGAAGTTCTTCGAACGCTATGAAGGCTACCTGTCTTCCCACGACGCAGCGCGTGCCGATGACGAGCATCTGGCCGCGTTGGCAGCGCAGATCCGTGGTTATCAGGACTGAATCGATGGATAGGTTTATAGGGCGGCTGTGTGCGGCCCTGTTTTGTCTGGCTGCGTTTCAGGTTCAGGCAACGGAGAGTTGCACGACCAATAAGCAGGGCAATCCTCCGTATAACCGTTCGTTTTAGCCGCGATGAAAAAGCCAAAGTGAGGCTAAGTGGTGTACCGTTCCGTTAGACGGCACTATCTATCAACGCCCGGCCATTGATTTTCCTGCTACTTGGCTCCATGTTAGATATTCATACGCATTTTAAGGCCTGCCCGTTGCGGCGGGCCCCAACGCTAATCAGGACTGCCCTATGACAAATCCGTTGCTGACCCCGTTTTCCCTGCCGCCGTTTTCCGCCATTCGCCCTGAAGATATCGTGCCTGCGGTGCAATCCGCGTTGGCCGATTGCCGCGCTGCGGTAGAGCGCGTTGTCGCGCAGCCGGGGCCATTCACCTGGGATAACCTGTGTCAGCCGCTGGCGGAGTCTGACGATCGCCTGTCGCGCATCTGGTCGCCGATTGGGCATCTGAATTCGGTAAAAAACAGCCCGGAGTTGCGCGCGGCCTATGAGCAGGCGTTGCCGTTGCTGTCTGAGTACGGCACCTGGGTTGGGCAGCACGAAGGCTTGTACCAGGCTTATCGCAGCCTGAAAGAAGGGGCGGCATTCAATGACCTGAGTGCACCACAGCGTAAGTCGGTAGAAAATGCGCTGCGTGATTTTGAATTGTCAGGCATCGGCCTGTCACCGGAAAAACAGCGTCGCTACGGCGAGATCGTCGCGCGTCTGTCCGAGCTGGGTTCCACATACAGCAACAATGTTCTCGACGCGACGATGGGCTGGAGCAAGCTTATCACTGATAAAGCTGAGCTGAGCGGCCTGCCGGAAAGCGCATTGGCTCAGGCTCAGGCAATGGCGCAGGCCAAAGAGCAGGACGGCTGGTTGTTGACGCTGGATATGCCGAGCTATTTGCCCGTGCTCACCTACGGGGACAACCGTGCACTGCGTGAAGAGATGTATCGCGCGTTTGCTACCCGTGCTTCCGATCAGGGGCCGAATGCCGGCAAGTGGGACAACAGCGACGTGATGGCGGAAACGCTGGCGCTGCGCCACGAACTGGCCCAGTTGTTGGGCTTTGACAGCTACGCCGACAAGTCGTTGGCGACCAAAATGGCCGAAAACCCGGAGCAGGTGCTCGGTTTCCTGAACGATCTGGCCAAACGTGCCCGTCCTCAGGCTGAGCAAGAGCTGGCTCAACTGCGTGCCTTTGCCAAACAACATTACGGTGTGGATGAGCTGGAAGCCTGGGACATCACCTATTACGGCGAAAAGCAGAAGCAACATCTGTTCTCGATCAGCGACGAGCAACTGCGCCCCTACTTCCCGGAACAGCGCGTGGTGGAAGGGCTGTTCGAAGTGGTTAAACGTATTTACGGCATCACTGCCAAAG
Organism: Serratia sp. CoH_122_TC_1; assembly: GCF_058191755.1. Classification (NCBI taxonomy): domain Bacteria; kingdom Pseudomonadati; phylum Pseudomonadota; class Gammaproteobacteria; order Enterobacterales; family Yersiniaceae; genus Serratia; species Serratia sp. CoH_122_TC_1. Next base: position 159,699 of record NZ_JBXWLA010000013.1, on the reverse strand, counting down.
AGCGCAAGGATGTGGATACCTGGCATCCAGAGGTCCGCTTCTTTGACCTGTTCGACGCGAGCGGCGAGCTGCGCGGTAGCTTCTATCTTGACCTGTACGCACGCGAGAACAAGCGCGGTGGGGCATGGATGGACGACTGTGTCGGCAGCCTGCGCAAGGCCAACGGCGAGTTGCAAAAACCGGTTGCTTACCTGACCTGTAACTTCAACCGGCCGCTGGGCGACAAGCCAGCGCTGTTCACGCATAACGAAGTGACTACGTTGTTCCATGAGTTTGGTCACGGTCTGCACCATATGCTGACTCAGATCGACACCGCGGGCGTTTCCGGCATCAGCGGTGTGCCATGGGATGCCGTCGAACTGCCGAGCCAGTTTATGGAAAACTGGTGCTGGGAGCCGGAAGCGCTGGCGTTTATCTCCGGTCATTACCAGAGTGGCGAGCCGTTGCCGAAAGAGATGCTCGACAAGCTGCTGGCCGCCAAAAACTACCAGGCGGCGCTGTTCATTCTGCGTCAGTTGGAATTCGGTCTGTTCGATTTCCGCATGCACGCCGAATACAACCCTTCACGGGGCGCACAGATCTTGCCAACACTGGCGGAAGTGAAAAAAAGGGTAGCAGTCGTGCCTTCACCAAGCTGGGGCCGTTTCCCGCATGCTTTCAGCCATATCTTTGCCGGTGGTTACGCAGCGGGTTACTACAGCTACCTGTGGGCGGAGGTGCTGTCGGCCGATGCGTATTCGCGCTTTGAAGAAGAGGGGATTTTCAACGCCGAAACCGGCAAGTCCTTCCTCGACAACATCCTGTCGCGCGGCGGTTCTGAAGAACCGATGGAACTGTTCAAACGCTTCCGTGGCCGTGAGCCGCAGCTGGATGCTATGCTGCGCCATTACGGCATTAAAGGATAACCCCACCGGTGAGCGTGTGTTTATTGTGTGAAGAAGGCGCCGATCCCGGCGCCTTGTCTATTCTGGCGGAACGCTGGCAGTTAACCTCGGACGACGACGCGCTGATGGCGCTGGTATTGACGCCTGAACGGTTGGAGCTGCGTAAGCGTGACGAACCCAAACTCGGGGCGATCTACGTCGATTTCATTTCCGGCGCTATGGCGCATCGGCGCAAATTTGGCGGCGGACGGGGTGAGGCTGTGGCGAAGGCCGTCGGCATCAAGGGCAGCTATCTGCCGGACGTGGTGGACGCCACTGCCGGTCTGGGGCGCGATGCTTTTGTGCTGGCGTCGCTGGGCTGCAAGGTGCGGATGCTGGAACGTAACCCTGTGGTGGCGGCATTGCTGGACGATGGCCTACAGCGCGGCTATCAGGATGCGGAAATCGGCCCGTGGTTGCGTGAGCGTATGACGTTGTTGCACGCTTCCAGCCTGACGGCGCTGGGTGATATTGAGCCACGGCCGGAGGTCGTGTATCTGGACCCGATGTACCCGCACAAGCAGAAGAGTGCGCTGGTGAAGAAAGAAATGCGGGTATTCCAGTCGCTGGTGGGCAGCGACGATGACGCCGATGGCCTGCTGGAACCGGCACGCCGTTTGGCGACCAAGCGCGTAGTGGTAAAGCGCCCGGATTACGCCCCGCCGTTGGCTAACGTGCCGGCGCATGCGGCTTCGACCACCAAGAGTCACCGTTTCGATATTTATATGCCCTATCCACGGTAATTTGGACGCAGCATGCTGCGTCCCTGCAAGCCGCCTTGATACAACGCCAATTATTTAGGGCATAGAGGGCGAAATAGGGAGGTATTCATTGATCCACCTCCCAATTTTATTTTTTACCTTGCAAAGATACTAGCAAGCTTGTGTTCCAGATCGCATGATTCCTTTTCATTTCCCTTCCTATAATTAGATAAATATGAAGAAGACACTCCTTGCCGCTTTGCTATGCCTGGGTACCTCTGCGATGGCCTCTGAACCTGTCAATATCACCATTCTTGGCACGTCTGATCTGCACGGCACCTTTGTGCCCTGGGATTACTCAACCGATACCGAAAACCTGGCCGGCAGCCTGAGCCAAATTGCGACTCAGGTGCATCAGGTGCGCGCTCAGCAGCCGAATGTGATCCTGGTCGATGCCGGCGATACCCTTCAGGGTAACTTTGTCGAAACCTTTAAGAACGATAAAACCAGCCCGATGATCCTCGGCTTTAACGCGCTCAACTACGACGTTTGGGTGATGGGTAACCATGAATTCGACTTTGGCCTCAAACCCCTTTCCACCTCACTGAACCAGTTCAAGGGCACGGCATTGGCCGGTAACATTCTGTGGGACAGCGGTAAACCCTACCTGCCGGCGTATAAAATCATTGAACGCCAAGGCGTGAAAATCGGGATTATCGGCATGGATACGCCGATGACCGCAGAATTTGCCAAGGGCACCGACCGGGTGAAAGGGCTCAACTTTACCGACCCAGTGCAGGCGGTAAAGCAGGTGATTCAGCAGATTCAGGGTGAAGTAGATGCCATTGTGCTGGTCGCGCACATGGGGATCGACAACGAAAACCAACGCCCAGGCACCGGTGTGGGCGACATTGCTCGCGCTAACCCGGAACTGGCGGCGATTGTTGCCGGGCATATGCACGTGAAAGTCGATAAAGACGTGATCAACGGCGTGATCGTTACCGAGCCGGACAAATATGGCCGCGCACTGTCGCGTATTGATTTACAGTTTGAGCAGCACAACGGCAAGTACGTGCTGATCAACAAAGACAGTTATACCTACCCGATCAAAGGCATCACGTCGGATAAAAAGCTGGAAGAGATTTACCGGCCGTACCACAAGATTCTGCGAGCGAACGCCAACCGACCTATTGCTCAACTGACCGGCCAGGATCTGGTACCACCGGATGCGATAAAGGGGATTCCGCAGGTTCATGTGCAGGACACCGGCATCAGCAAACTGTATCAGGAAGCCAGCCGTTACTATGCGCCTAAGGCGCAGGTGATTGCGTTGCAGATTGATAACGACCGACCAAAATTGAACGTCGGTACGATCACGGCCAAAGACATCGCTTTTAACTACCAGTATGCCGGCGGTGAGATCACCGTCTATCAACTCAGCGGTAAAGAATTGAAGAAGTACATGGAATGGTCGGCAGGTTACTTTAACCAACTGCATGATGGCGATGTGACTTACAGCTTCAACCCGCAGCGTCGTGCGTCAAAATACTCCACCAATGATTTCTTCGATGGCGTGACCTACAAAATCGACCTGCGCCAACCGGCCGGGCAGCGTATCCGCGATCTGCGCATGGCCGACGGCACGCCAGTGACCGACAGCACGCCGATCCGTCTGGGCATGAACAGTTACCGCATGGGGCACCTGACGCAAAAAGGCGGTGCGTTGGAAGGCATGCAGTTCCCGGTCCTGTCGGACAGCAAGGTGGAATACGGCGAAGAGGCAGGCACCATCCGCAATCTGACTATCCGTTATTTGACCGAGGTGAAAAAAGGTCAGTATCAGGGACAGGCGGTGCAGCGCTGGCAGTTGGTTGGGCTGGAAGGTTATGACCGTGAGCGTAAAATCGTCGAAAAGTTGCTGAACGACGGCAAAATCAGCGTACCAACCAGCGAAGATGGGCGTTACGGTAATGTCGCGTCATTCAACGTGAAACAGCTACTGATCGGTGAGCCACAAGCACGCCAACAGCAACAGGCAGCGTTGAAGGCACAGTTAGCCACCGCCAGCGATCCGGTGGAGAAAAAACGTCTGAGCGATCGGTTAGTGATTATTGAAGCGATTAATAAGGCCTGATAGTTGCAGGCTCAGCATGCGTAAGGGCTCAGCATGCTGAGCCCACATCATACCGGCTAAAGCTTAATTCCCCTCCAGCAGGCGCTTGCCGACGTCCCCTCCAGGGTGTACCGCCAGCAGCGTTTCTTTGTCGTAGCCACTGCGTTCCATCAGGCAGGCGCAGGCAGCATCGAAAATTGCCAATACCAGCACGATAGAGGTCGTTGCCAGCATATTCAGCGGATCTATTTCATTTTCCACGCCTGTGCTTATCACCAATGGCGAGGCTTTGGCGATCGCCGAATCCGGGTTTTCCGTCACGCCAATCAGCGGTACGCCCTTGGCTTGCAACGTGGGTAACAGGCGGGTCAGTTCGTCGGAATTGCCCCCGCGTGAAATCAAAATCATCAGATCATCACTGCGCAGAAAACCCAGATCGCCGTGTGCCGCGTCGGTGGGATTGAGATAAATGGCCGGTCGTTCCACGCAGGCCAGCATATGGGCAATCTTGCGCGCCGCAATGCCGGAAGTGCCGACGCCAGTGACCACAATTTTGCCCTGACACTCCGCCAACAACGTCAGCAACTTTTGCCAGGTCTGCGCGTCGATGCGTTGTCCCAACTGGGCCAGCTCCTGGCTGTAGATTGCCCAGGCCTCAGTTGCTCGCTGCCATTCCTGTTGCATCAGGCATCCTCCTGCATCAGTTGGCGGTATTTCATATGGTCGTTATACAACTCATGGAACACGCGGTATTTACGGTCATAGTATTGTTTGATTTTGTTGGTTTGCGGCGTGACGGTTTTACCGATACGGCTCATGGCGCTCATCGCTTCCGGCAGGGTATCGAATACCCCGGCGGCCACGGTTCCCATCATCGCGCCGCCCAACAGCATCGCCTCGCTCTCTTCCGGCAACAGCATGGCGCAGCCGGTGGCATTGGCATGTTCCTGCACGAAGATTGGGTTCTTGGTGCCGCCACCGCTGGCCATGATGGTATCGATGCTGTAACCGCTTTGATTCATGGTTTCAATAATATGGCGAGTGCCGAGCGCAATGGCCTGGATCGTTGCCAGATAATGCAGCGCCATGTCTTCCGGCGTGCGGGACAGTTTTAGCCCGGTCAGGGTGCCGGTCAGCGTCGGATTGGCGCGCGGCGAGCGGTTGCCGTGGAAATACGGCAGCATATGAATGTCTTTGGTCAGATAGGCAATATCCTCCGGCTCGCCAGCCATACGGCGCAGCAGGGCGTTCAGCACTTCATAGATGGTCTGACCCTGCGTTTTTGCCTGCGCCAGCAGTTCCTGATAACACGGGTGCGACTGGATGACGTGGTCAATCAGTGCACCGGTGGCGGACTGGCCGCCTTCATTCAACCAGTATTCCGGCAGAATGGCCGAGTAATAGGGCCCCCACACGCCGGGAATAAACCGGGCGGTGCGTGACATGGCCATATGGCCGGTGGAGGTGCCGCCGATCAGTGCGACGCGGCGGTTAAAGTCTGCCACTTCACCGGAGGCCCCGGTGGCGCCCAGCGTGCCGAGGGTGCCGGCATGGGCATCGATAATCGACACGCTGACCGCCGTGCCGGCGATCAGCCCCATTTCACTGGCGGCACGCAGAGTCAGGCCGTGGCCGAGCGGTTCGCCCATCATTTTGACGTCGCTGCCGATCTTGGCCGCATCGTGCTCTAGCACGTCCTCCAACCCAATTTGTTTGAAATAGCTTTTGTCCCAGCGCTGTTCATGACCAAGATAAGTCCATTTACATACCGTCGAACACAGCGAACGGGTGGCGTCCTGGGTGGCACGCCAGGTGAGGAAGTCCGGCAGGTCGAACAGGTAACCCGCATTGGCCCAGGTGGTCGGCATATGCTGCTTCAACCACAGCATTTTGGGGGTCTGCATCTCCGGCGAAATGATGCCGCCGACGAAATCCAGCACCCGGTGTTTGGTGGCGTTAATACGCTCGGCCTGAGTGATGGCCCGGTGATCCATCCACACAATAATATTCTGTTCGGTACGGCCGGATGGGCTGACGGTCAGCGGTTGGCCTTCTTTGTCCAGCACCACCAGAGAGCAGGTGGCGTCAAAGCCCAACCCTTTGACCTGAATGGGGTTGATGTCGGCCTGGTTGACTGCATCACGCACTGCGTTGCATACCGCCTGCCAGATATTGTCAGATGACTGCTCAACAAAGTCCGCCTTCGGGCGGTACAAATCGATAGCCCGGCTGGCCTGCCCGACCATGTGGCCATTGAGATCGAACACCCCTGCGCGCGCACTTCCGGTGCCTACGTCTACGCCAATAAAATAGCTCGCCATTATTTTTCTCCTAAAGGTTGTGTCCGCAACCTAAACTTTTCGATTCTGTAACGCGATAAACAAGATCAGCACCGCACCCCACAGGGCCATGGTCAGATAGCTGCTGACGCCCAACAGGTTGAGACCACTTTCCAGCATTTGCAGTACGATCAGCGCCAGCACCAAGCCGAGCACCCGACCAAACCCGCCGTCTGGGTTAATGCCGCCGAGCACCGAAGCCAGAATGGTCACCAACAGGTAGGATTCGCCGTAACCGGCCTTGGCCGAGTTGAATTTGGCCATCATCAGCAGCGCCGCGCCCCAACCGAGCAGGGCGGACAGGATATAGACCGCGATTTGCACTCTGGCCGTGTTCACCCCGCTAAAACGGGTGGCTTGCTCGTTGGAGCCGATTAAATACAGGCTTCGCCCCAGCGTGGTGTGTTCCAGCAGCAGCCACAGGCCAACGGCGACCAGCAGGAACAGCAGCAGCGCCACCGGGATGCCGAGCAGGCTGCCATTACCCAGATACTGAATCGCTGCCGGGAAGCCGGAGATCACCGCCCCGTTGGACAGCAATATATTCAGGCCGGTGATCAGCGTCATGGTGCCGAGCGATGCGAGAATCGGCGAAACGCCGATCCAGGCCACCAGCACACCGTTAAGTGCACCAATGGCGACGGCAACCAGCAGCCCGGCAAGCAGGGCTAGCACCAGGAACAGGGGGTGATCCGGATGGCTGACGATAATGGCAGCCATCACCAGTGAGCAGGCGTTGGCACCGGCGATAATCGACAAGTTGATGCCGCCGGTCAGCATGGTAATGCCCATGCCAAGCGCCAGCATGCCGAGGATCGGTAACTGCGAGGCGATCGACTGGAAATTGCCAAGACTGAAGAAGCGCGATCCAAGCAGCCCGGCGAACAGCAGCGCCACAACGACAATGATCGCACTCTGCAGGCGGATGATCCGATCGTTCGGGATCAGGCGGGTTAACTGAGTCATGTCATAGCTCCTTGGCCAGCTTACGTTTTTCATTCCAGGCGGTGCTGCTGATGCTGATCAAAATGATCGCGCCGCTGAATACCTGGTGCCAATAGGCCGATACGCTGAGCAGCGTCAAACCGTTCTGCAGGAAAGCCAGCAGTACCACACCGAGCAGCGTGCCGGTCAGTGAACCGCGACCGCCCGTCATGCTGGTACCGCCCAGCACCACCGCCGCCAGCACCGTCAACTCAAAGCCGAGCAGGGAGTTGGGCGCCACCGACTGGGTGATCTGTGCCTGCACCACGGCGGCGATGCCTGCCAGAATGCCCATGTAGCCGTAAACGTAGAAATGCAACCGCAGCAGGTTTAGCCCCAGGCGCGACGCGGCATCGCGGTTGCCGCCCATGGCGAAGATCTGGCGACCAAGGCGAGTAAAGTTCATCAGCACGCCAGTGACGATAATCACCGCCAGCAGGCACAGTAGCGGCAGCGTCAGGCCATAGTCATAGCCGTCACTCCCCTGGAACGAAAACCAGCTGATGCCATCCATAAACCAGTCGGGGAAACCGTATAACCAGGTACCCTTGGTGGCATACACCAACAGGCCGTAGAACAGGTTCAGTGTGGCAATGGTGATGATGATCGCCGGCACCTTCAGCCAGTAAACCAGAAAACCGTTCACCAGGCCCAGCAGCAAGCCGACGCCGATCGCCAGGCCAAAGGCCAATGGGAAGCCGCCGCCGTGCTGAATCACCCAACTGGCCATCACATACTGGGCGATGGCGGTGATGGCCGGGAACGAAATATCGATACCCCCGGCAATCAACACCACGAAAAGGCCGCAGGCGAGGATGCCGAGAATGGCATAGCTGGTGGCAACATCGGTCAGGTTGCCCAGCGTCAGAAATTCGCTGGTGCTGACGCTCAGGCCAATGGCCAGCAGTAACACCAACAAGCCAAGGTAAAACTCGTGCCGGCCAGCCAGGCGGGCCAGTAATGACTTATCCATTCACCACCTCGGCGATCTGTTGTTCGGTACTCTGGTGCGGCGAAAACTCGGCGATCAGCTCGCCTTTACGCATCACCATCACCCGATGGCTGTTGTAGTAGGCTTCTGGGATCTCATCGCAGATCATCAATACGGCCATGCCGAGTGCGGCCAGATCTTTGGCGATCTGGTAGATCCCCTCTTTGTTAGCGATATCGACCCCCACGGTGGGGGAATCGAGGATCAAAATCTTCGGTTTGGTCGCGACCCACTTGGCGATAGCGATGCGTTGGGCATTGCCGCCTGACAGGGTTTTGACCGGCAATGCGCTGTCGGAAACTTTAATGTTCAGATCGCGGATCAGCCGATTGACCAACTCGGTGGCTTTGGCGTGATCCAGCAGCCCGAGCGAGGTGTGCAATTGATCAAACACCGTGACGATGGTGTTGTCGTAGATCGACTGATCCATGATCAGCCCTTGCGTCAGGCGATCCTCAGACACATAGCCGATCCCATGACGTACAGCTTCGCGGTTGTTATGCAGTTGCACCGGCTGGCCGCCTATCTTGATTTCACCGCTGTCGGGACGCGTCATGCCGAACAGGCTAAGGCACAGCTCGGTACGGCCCGCGCCAAGTAACCCGACGATCGAGACGATCTCGCCGCCGTGGAGTGACAGATTAATCGCCTGATATTTTCCTTGCCTGCTCAGGTTGCGAACCTCAAGCAAGGGGGCGCCGTCGGTCGGTGGCAGCGCGGGCAGTTGGCTGTAGTGGAAGCGTTGGCCGGTCATCAGGAACGCCAGTTCATGGCTGTCCAACTGGCTTGCCGGGTAAGTGCCGACCAGTTTACCGTCGCGCATTACGCTGATCCGGTCGGCGACTTCCATCACTTCGTCCAGTCGGTGGCTGACAAACACCACGCAGATGCCTGCTGCTTTCAGCTCGTTAACGACCCGCAGCAGGCCGTCGACCTCTTGGCGTGTGAGTGAGGCAGTGGGTTCATCCATGATCACCAGCCGTGCTTCGGCGGCAATGGCGCGGCAAATCGCCACCAGTTGGCGGTCGGCAATCGACAGTTTTTCGACTTTCGCGTCGGGATCGATATGCACGCCGACGCGTGCCATGGCGTCCAGAGCCGTCTGGCGCATAACCCGTTTTCGCACCCAGAAATGGCCGCCCGGCAGATAACGGTGAATGGCGATATTTTCCGCCACGGTCAGGTTGGGGAATAAAGACAGATCTTGATAAATCACCTGAATACCGTAATAGCCAGACAGCTGCGGTGTCAGGGAATGAAAGAGTTTTCCTTCCAACGAAATATTGGCGCCTTTTTCCGGCTGATAAACGCCGGAAATAATTTTAATTATGGTGCTTTTGCCACAGCCATTTTGTCCGGCCAGGCAGTGCACTTCGCCAATATTTAGCGTCAGGTTGATCTGGTCCAATGCCAGCACCCCTGGGAATTTTTTACTGATATTCTCCAGGGTAATAAATGCGGAGGATGTAGCCATAGCGTTAACCTGTGCAGGTTTTTATTATTGTCGGGCGCGGTAGGCTGCGCACCGACGTTATTTAATAACTTTCCCGGTGTGGCGTAATATTACTGAAAATTAAAATCCTAGTGATTTGGCATTATCTTTGGTGACTTCAAGAATTTTATTAAACCGAATCACTTTCTTATCCATATCGACGTCGGCTTTACCCAACCCTTCGATCGACAAGTCTTTCGTCACTTCTTTGCCCTGTAACAACCGATCGGCGATCGTCACCAGCGCATAACCCGCGTCTTTCGGGTCCCACAGCAGCGCTTTCTTGATGTCACCGCGTACCAGGTAAGGTGCAGCCTGTGCCGGCATGGCAATACCGACTACGGCAATCTTGTCCTTGGCGCGCTTCTTGGCGACTGCCTGGCCGGCACCGATCGGGCCGAGAGAGCCGAAACCGATAATGCCTTTCATCTGCGGGTAGGTTTTCATCAAATCCAGCGTGGTGGCGTAGGATTTATCGATGCTTTCCGCCACCGGCAGGCGCGAAGTGACCTCGAACATGTCCGGGTATTTGGCTTTCTGGTACTTGATGGCGGAATCCGCCCACGCGTTGTGCAACGGCACGGTCAGTGACCCGACGTAAATGGCATAGCCGCCTTTGCCGCCCATGTCTTTTGCCAGCTCATCGACGTTGGCCTGTGCATACTTCTCGCTGTCGATGGTTTCAATGTCCCACTGGCCAATCTGCTGATCCGGTGATTCATGCGTCAGCACCACGATGCCTTTTTCACGTGCCTTCTTCAGCACCGGCTCCAGTACCTTGGCGTCGTTGGGTACGACGATGATGGCGTTAACGTTCTTGGCGATCAGGTCTTCAATCACTTTGACCTGTGCGGCAGGATCTGGGGTAGAAGGCCCTGTCTGATAGGCATTCACATCGAGCTTTTTCGCCGCGTCATTGACGCCGACTTCCATACGGTTAAACCAGGGAATGCCGGTCACTTTGGCGACCACGGCAATCTCGTACTTTTCAGCCGCTAAGGCAGGTGTTGTCGATAACATGCACGCAGAAACCACACATGCATTTAATAATGCGAGGTTAAATTTCATTCGCTGTACCTTTTTTATCTGTAGGGGTGGTTTTATTCCACCGGAGCAGATTACAAAGGAATGGAAGAGGGCGCGTAACGAGAGTTAGGGAAGTGTGATCTGCACACATTTAGGTAAAATTATGACGGTTTTAATGTTAATTAAATGTTTAATAATTTAGGGGTGGTAATTTTACCACGTAAAAACACCATAAAATTAACAATTAATTAAATTAAGAATAACAAATAAGAAACAAAATGAGTGTCGATGCGGGGGTGTTGAGGGGGTAAAAACGCCGGCCTGGGGGCCGGCATTGAAGCATTTATCTGTTGTGTGAACAAGATCACCTTACGGCGATGTTAGAGCACGCCCTGTGCCAGCATGGCGTCGGCGACTTTGACGAATCCAGCGATATTGGCGCCGTGTACGTAGTGAGTTTGCTTCCCTTCACCGCCATATTCCACACAGGATTGATGAATATCCGCCATGATATGTTGTAAACGTACATCCACTTTCTCCGCCCGCCAGCCAATGCGTGCGGCATTCTGCGCCATCTCTAAACCAGACGTCGCCACGCCACCGGCGTTGGCGGCCTTGCCTGGCGCAAACAGCACGCCGGCGTCCAGGAATGCATCGGTTGCCTGAATGGTGGTTGGCATATTGGCGCCTTCAGCCACGGCTTTCACGCCGTTGCGGATCAGCATCTGCGCGGCGTCCAGATCCAGCTCATTTTGGGTGGCGCAAGGTAGGGCGATATCCACCGGCACGCTCCACGGCTGCTGACCGGCCAGATACGTCAGACCGCGCTCGCGGGCGTAATCTTCCACCCGGCCATAGCGCTGGTTCTTGATCTCCGCCAAATGGGCCAGTTTTTCGGTAGTGAAACCGGCCTCATCGACCAGCGTGCCACCGGAGTCTGACACGGTGATCACACGCGCATCCAGCTCCAGCGCCTTCTCAATGGTGTACTGCGCCACGTTACCTGAACCGGAAACGGCGACTCGCATGCCTTCAAAACCTAGCCCATGGCGTTGCAGCATGGCATCGGTAAAGTACACCAACCCATAGCCGGTAGCCTCTGGGCGAATCAGACTGCCGCCAAATGAAAGCCCTTTGCCGGTAAACACGCAGGCAGTGTTGTTGGACAGTTTTTTCATCATGCCGCTCATAAAGCCGACCTCCCGGCCGCCAACGCCGATATCCCCGGCAGGCACGTCGGTATCTGGCCCCAGATGGCGATACAGCTCTGTCATCAGTGCCTGGCAGAAACGCATGATCTCTGCCTGGCTTTTGCCTTTGGGATCAAAGTCCGAACCGCCTTTTCCGCCGCCCATTGGCAGGGTGGTCAGCGCATTTTTAAACGTCTGCTCAAAGCCAAGGAATTTCAGAATCGACAAATTCACCGATGGGTGGAAGCGCATACCGCCTTTGTAGGGGCCGATGGCGGAGTTGAACTGCACGCGCCAGGCACGGTTGACCTGCACCTGGCCGCGATCGTCTACCCAACTGACGCGGAACTGGATGGTGCGCTCTGGCTCCACCAAGCGTTCCAGCAGTGCATATTCGCGATAGCGCGGGTTGCGCTCGATAAACGGCCACAGCGAGGTGAAAACCTCTCTGACTGCCTGCAAATATTCCGGCTGATGGGGATTATGCTGTTGTAACGAAGACAGGAATGATTCTACCGATGAAGCATTTTCCATGGATAACTCCTTTTTACCCTTCGTCTTCCACACTACAGCGTGGTTGGCTTCCCGCCCTCACCCCAGCCACTTGATATAGCCAAGTTATTGGGGATTCATGCGTTTGCCGCCTGGCTGTAACCTGTAAGCGATTGGGTATAGCGTGATTTTTCCCCCATTATTTTTATAAATATGGGTATGGATAACCTCTGGGGGAGGATGTTGTGTCTTTAGCGACTATATCATTGGAGGGCGGTTGATTATCAAGCGATTAATGATGACTGCGGAACAAAAAACGCCCGCGAAAGCGGGCGTAGGCTAATTATGTTAGTGTGTGCTTACTTAATCTTCGGCTTTTTCGTCTTCGTCACGCAACGGCACAATCAGCATGTCGATGTGCACGGTGTTGATCAACTGACGTGCGGAGGACATCAGCTTGCTCCAGAAATCCTGATGGTGGCCACAGAGTACCAGGTCCATATCGTATTTCTTGATGGCATCGACCAGCACCTGCGCCAAATCGCCACTGCCGCTCAGGGTTTCAGTAATTGGATAGCCGGCATTTTGTGACAACTCGGTCAACGCGTGGTGCGTTTCTTCCGAGATACGTTTCTGCATGTCGCCGAGATTAACGTCGATCAGGCCGGTGTACAGGTCGGAATAGTTAACATCTACGTGGATCAGGGAAACTTTGGCGTTGTACGGACGCGCCATAGATACGGCTTTTTCCACCAGGATTTTGCTCTCTGGTGATAGGTCTACCGCGATCAGAATGTGTTTGTAAGCCATGAGAATACTCCTTCCATATAATGCCGATTAAAAGGTTAGCAGGCATTCAGCGTACCAGCCTGGCGCTTCAGGTTTACCTGCATTTTATCATTCAGATAACGTAATGATATGTTGGGGCGATCACACTGCATCGCATCAAAAAATCTCTTTATCTCTACTCAGTCAGTTGTACACCCACCAGGCAGGAAATCCTATCGCCTATAGGGCTGCGTGAAGGTTGACCGATTGAAATATAAGCATTCTTGAACAGAGTATAGCCCTAAATACCCCTTTGGGCAGAAGAAAAGACCGTCAGCGTCTGTCAGGGCGGTTATGAGTTATAACCCATCGGCAGATGACAAAATGGCGGGTTGCGGTAAATTTTATCTACTGCTCAGGCCAGTTTGTGTTTCGTTAACCTACAATAATGACTATGGGCCTTATCATTTCCCCTCTGAGCTAAAGCTGCGCGATAGGTATCCGCATGGCGATAGGCTGTCTCCAGAGGCGGTGGGTTATGCGCGGCCTGTGCGGTGACAAGGGGATCGGAGCGGTAGGCTCCAGCAGTAATGCGTGTATAGAGGTAGGGCAGTTGGACCCGGCGGAGCGCCGTGGATAACAACGCCTTGAGGAGGCAATCATGATCAGTACCGTCGCGCTATTTTGGGCTCTGTGTGTGGTGTGTGTGTTAAACATGGTGCGGTATTACTCTTCTCTGCGTGCGCTGCTGGTGGTTCTGCGCGGCTGCGACCCGCTGCTGTACCAATATGTCGACGGTGGCGGCTTCTTTACCGCTCATGGCCAGCCGAGCAAACAGATAAGGTTGGTGCGCTATATCTTCTCGCAGCGCTATGTCGAGCATCATGATCCGGAATTTATTCGCCGCTGTGAGCGGGTGCGCGGGCAGTTTATGTTGACGTCCGCCCTGAGCGGGCTGGTGTTTATCAGCCTTATCGCGCTGATGATCTGGTATTAAGGCCGTTTGTTTTCCGCGTAGCAGACAAAGAAAAGGCGGCCACCAGGGCCGCCTTTCTCATGGAGCAAACTGCTTAGATCAGCTTAAGTGCCAACCAATACAGTGAACCGGAAAGCAGTATCGAGATCGGCAAGGTCAGTAACCAGGCCAACAGGATGTTCTTCACGGTTTTGCTTTGCACGCCGCCGCCGTCCACGATCATCGTCCCGGCAACCGCCGAAGAGAGTACGTGGGTAGTGGACACGGGCATGCCGGTATAGCTGGCAACACCAATCGACAAGGCTGCGGTCATCTGAGCCGACACGCCCTGGGCGTAAGTCATGCCTTTCTTACCGATTTTCTCGCCAATGGTGGTCGCCACACGCTGCCAACCCACCATGGTGCCGAGTGACAACGCCAGAGCAACCGCGACGATAATCCAGATCGGTGCATACTCAACGGTTTGCAGCAGATCTTGACGCAGGTTTTTCAGGAAACGTTGGTCCTGGCTTGAGGTTTCAGGCAGCTTAGCGATCTTGTCTGCAGTATCCGTTACGCACATCAGCAGGCGACGCAGATGGCTGCGCTGATCTACCGTCAGTTGATCGTAACTTTGCAGGTTGTTCAGCAAGCCGGAAGCAAGCTGAATCGCCGGCATAGCGCGGGCACTGTCACAGTGGAACTCGGCGGGTTTATCCGACGATACGTCCTCGTCCGGGCTTGGCACCAACGGAGTGAGAGCGACCACGTGCGACAAGGCATCACCGTGCTGTTGGTAATATTGCTGCAGGTGGGCAACGGCATCACGTGTACGGGTGATGTCATAGCCGGTTGCATTCATATTGAGCACGAAGCCCGCTGGCGCCACGCCGATCAGCACCAGCATAATCAGGCCGATACCTTTCTGGCCGTCGTTAGCGCCATGCGAGAAGCTGACGCCAATAGCCGACAGGATCAATGCGATGCGCGTCCAGAACGGCGGCTTACGTTTGCCGTCGACCTTTTCACGTTCCGCAGGGGTCATGTGGATACGCTGGCGTTTCTTGGTGCCACTCCAATAGCGGCGCAAGGCAAACACCATCAACCCGGCGACCATCATGCCGACCAGCGGCGAGATGAGCAATGACAGGAAAATACCAATCATTTTCGGGACGTTAAGCGCATCCACCACCGAAGTGTGTGTCATCAGTGCGTTGGTCAAACCCACACCAATAATTGCGCCAATCAGCGTATGGGAGCTGGAGGCCGGCAGACCGAAATACCAGGTGCCGAGGTTCCAGATGATAGCCGCCAGCAGCATGGAGAACACCATGGCTAATCCGTGTGCTGAACTGACGTTCAACAACAGATCTGTTGGCAACAGATGAACAATGGCGTAAGCAACACTCAAACCGCCGAGCATAACGCCAAGAAAGTTAAACAAACCAGCCATCACGACCGCAAGTTGCGAGCGCATGGCACGGGTATAGATTACTGTAGCAACCGCATTGGCCGTGTCATGAAAACCATTGATGGCTTCATAAAACAACACGAACAACAATGCGAGAATTAACATCAGGCCGGTATGGAAATCCAGGCCAGCGAACAAATGCAGCATAAGCGTTACGCCAGTTTGTGGACATGAACGCCGCGCATTATCAGTGACAACCGGGGCCGGGGAAAAGGAAAATATGACGTTTTTTTGATTTAGATATGACGAAACGATGGCGCCGATATGACAAAGATATGAAATATCAGCGCGTTATGCTGTCTGGCTCGTTGTAATATTTTCTTACTATGGCGTTGCCGGCGTCATGGCTTTACAATCTGCCGCCGTAAAGTTGCCGGTTACCGGTGGCGAAACGGCGTAATATGGCGGCCTTTTGTCGCGATTGTGGTTTTTACACCCAAAATAATTGGAGCTGCAGCTTCAAGTATGCAGGGGATATTCAGAGAGGCGCAGGTGGAACAGTTTGATGTCGTGGTAATAGGTGCGGGCGCAGCGGGTATGTTTTGCGCGGCTCAGGCAGGGCAACTGGGTTGCCGGGTGCTGCTGCTCGACAACGGCAAAAAACCGGGGCGTAAAATCCTGATGTCCGGCGGCGGGCGCTGTAACTTTACCAATATGTACACGGAACCGGCCGCTTACCTGTCGAATAACCCACATTTCTGTAAGTCGGCATTGGCGCGTTACACCCAGTGGGATTTTATCGATCTGATCAACCGCTATGGCATCGCCTATCACGAGAAAACGCTGGGGCAACTGTTCTGCGATGACTCGGCACAGCAAGTGGTCGAACTGCTGGTCAAAGAATGTGAGTTGGGCCAGGTGACGACCCGTCTGCGCAGCGAAGTGCTGAGCGTGGAAAAAACCGCGGATGGCTTCGAGTTGACGCTGAATGGCGATAAAGTAAGTGCTTGCTCACTTGTGGTGGCCAGCGGCGGTCTGTCGATGCCGGGCCTGGGCGCTTCACCCTTTGGCTACAAGTTGGCCGAACAGTTTGGCCTGAAGGTGCTGCCAACGCGCGCCGCGCTGGTGCCTTTCACGCTGCATAAACCGCTGCTGGAGCACCTACAGACCTTGTCCGGTGTGTCTGTGCCGGCGGTGATCACCGCAGAAAACGGCGTCAGCTTCCGAGAAAGCATTCTGTTTACCCATCGCGGCCTGTCTGGCCCGGCGGTGCTGCAGCTGTCCAGCTACTGGCAACCTGGTGAGTTTGTGAGCGTTAACTTACTTCCTACGCTTGATTTGGCGGGCTTCCTCAATGAGCAACGTCAGGCTCATCCTAACCAAAGCCTGAAGAATACCCTGGCGCTGCACCTGCCAAAGCGCTTGGTGGAGTGTTTACAGACGTTGGGGCAACTGCCGGAAGCCACGCTCAAACAGCTAAACCCGACGCAGCAGGCTGCGCTGGTGGAAACATTACAAAACTGGCGTGTACAGCCTAACGGCACCGAAGGTTATCGCACGGCGGAAGTGACGCTCGGTGGCGTAGACACCAAAGCGCTCTCTTCCAAGACCATGGAAGCTGCCAAGGTGCCGGGTCTGTATTTCATTGGTGAAGTGGTGGATGTGACAGGGTGGCTGGGGGGATATAACTTCCAGTGGGCCTGGAGCTCGGCGTGGGCCTGCGCTCAGGCGCTGGCGGCGGTGCCGAGACAACAAAGCCGTACGGAGCATGAAGGCCGATAATCAGGCATTACTACATTCACCCTGTGATAAACGTGGTTATGGCGTGATGTTTTCTTCACAAATGCGTAAGTATGATCGCGATCAGTTTGAGAACGGCCTGGACACTTCAAAAATGCCGGTCGATCAGGCGTCATTCAAAGGTGTCTTTAAAAAAGACTCATCTAATACTTCAGTATTACCGGATAAGCTAAGTTAATTTTTGATAGCTTATCCGGGGGCTAAGTAGGTATTTCGCCCTTGTGCAACGGACGCTCAGCTATCGATTTTCTCGGGCAGTGACACCAGCAAGACATCGGTTTTGGCATTGTTAATCAAATGACGGGATGTCGGCATGAGTCGGCTCAGGAAATTATGCCGATGCCCGCAAATCAGCAGCTCGATATGTTTTTCAAACAGGATTTTCTCGATTTCCCGATTAAAGTCACCGACGACCTCCAGTGCTTCGACAATCGAGGATGTATCATAGCCGCCATCGAGTAGAAATTTCTTTAACAGGTTAACGTCATCGTTAATCACCCGAGTTTGAAAGCTATCCAGAGGATCGATAACCACGCCAGAATACAGCTCACTGACATCGACGCCGACATGCACGACATACAACTTCGCCTGGGTGGCATGGCTGAGAGAAAGGGCGCGGTCGAGCAGTTTCTTGTTGTTGTCTTTTAAGTCCAATGCCACAAGTATATTTTTATAAAGCATACGGCTCTCCTTTTCTATTCTGATTGTCTTGATAATAGCGTCTACCCAGAAGGGTTTTAAATCAAACCTGAATAACCGGTCAGGGTAACGACTTTTTTGTATTAATGTGGTCGTTGAATTTAAAGGTTAACAATGTTTATTATCAATCGTCGAAAGCAAAGTCATCGAGAAGCGTAATATCAAAGGAGGTGATTATCCGTTAATCCTAGGTAGCTGGCGTTAAGTATGCAATTTGTGAATCCAATTTTCTGGTTTTGGGGGAGTGATGACTTCCGACTTTTGCTCCCTCATTTTTTTAACGATAAAAATTTATTATTAACATGATGCCAACAACATACTGACGAGGAAATAAGATGAAAGATTTGCTGGATAAATGCAGTGATAAAGGGTGTTCCATTGATATGGGCTCGGTACTGGACAACGAGAATTGCACGGTGACCGTCACTAACCATTTCGATACCTATGAGCAGGCCATGGCACACTTTGAGGAGATGGAGATCCGTGCCAACAACGTGGCATCTGAAAAGTACCCCTGCCATTTGTCTCATACCGTCAAGATATTGAATAAAAAGTATATTGCCAGGATCGACATGACGTTTTCCTGCCAGGCAGAAGCGATTATCTTTGAGTTGGAGATGCAGCATCGTATCCACGACTAATCCCGCCGTTTAATTTTCCAGGTTATGAAATCATGAAAGATATGACAATAGCGATCGTCATTTGTGAGAGAGAACTGACTCGTTTTATTCAGGGGCGAATTTGCGACATCAATCAGGGGACGGAAACGCCTCGTCTGGCGGTGGCTTTTATCCAGAAATACGGCAGAGGCATGGCCGATGCGTTGTCATCGGTCTATGGTACGGCGGTCGCGGGTGAAAGTATTATTAAAATAACCGAAGGAAAGTTAAGCCTGATAGACCCTGACTGGAGTGAACATAATAAAGACAGGTTTTGTGCACGCCCAGCCGATCTAAAGTTAACGCCTCCTTAATTTATAGACAAAATACCGGGAAGGATAATGCAATGGATTATGCTGTTGCTGGCCATATTATTTGAGGTGATGGGAACCATTTGCATTAAATACGCGCAGGTCTATCAGTGCGATAAACTTTACCTTATTACATTAATAGCGATATGTATTTCCTATTTTTTCTTTGCCAAAGCAATCAGAACCATTCCTCTGGGCATTGCTTATGCCCTATGGGAAGGCATTGGCATTATACTGATCGTTTCTTTGAGTTATCTGCTGTTTCATGATTCGGTATCGCCCCTCAAGCTATTGGGTTTTTTATTCATTATCTGTGGTATTGCCTGTCTAAAATGTGGGGTAGTCAAACCTGCCGCGAGCCGTTAAGCCTTGTGCGTCGAGAGAAGAATGCTGGTTTCGGTGCTGGAAATGCCATCGATACGGCGGATGCGGCCCAAAATTTTATCGAAATTCTCCAGGCTGTCGGTGCGGATTTCCACCAAAATATCCCATTTACCGTTGGTCGTATGCAGGGTGAAGACCGACGGTTCGATACGTAATTGCTGCAACACACTTTGTGCACGGGTGCCTTCAACGGCCACAGACATCCAGGCGCGAATGCGGTTATGTTCCACGCCTGGCTTTATGCGGATGGTGTA
Organism: Serratia sp. CoH_122_TC_1; assembly: GCF_058191755.1. Lineage (NCBI taxonomy): Bacteria > Pseudomonadati > Pseudomonadota > Gammaproteobacteria > Enterobacterales > Yersiniaceae > Serratia > Serratia sp. CoH_122_TC_1. The sequence goes on along the minus strand of NZ_JBXWLA010000013.1, from coordinate 140,207 downwards.
GCCGGTAATGATTCCCTGCGCTTCCAGCGCCTCAACTCTTTTTTGTACCGTAGCGCGCGAAACTCGCACCTTATTGGCGATCTCGGTGATCGAAGCACGGGCATTTTCACGCAGCAGGGCGAGGATCTGGCGGTTGTAGCGCGGCGATTTATTTTGCATAGATTAGCGGCCTATTTTGCATAGACCACCACTACTAGCAACTTATACCTAGGTCAGTTATTCATGCCCTCTTGGGCCGCGAGCAGCTTGACCGCCAAGGTAATCGCTAACCGCCTCACCAATAGTGCGCTCATCAAGTTTAACAACAGATGTTAGATGGATTTTTAGGTCATCCTTCGTTAGTGAGGCAGGCTGTCTTTTTAAGTAATCAGGAACACCGAAATTAGCAGTATCAGGTAAGGAGCCGAATGGGTCGACACTGCCACTGGATACCTTCGGCACCTTAATTCCACTGGAAGGGTTATCCCAGCGATTTTTTATAATTTCAGTAGCAATATCAACAAAGCTATAACCAGATGTTCCCGCTTTAATTGAACTGACTTTACCGGACATGTCGTTATTCTTAAATTCATCGCGAAGATAATCACGTGTACTTGTTAGAGCAACAGAACCCGCTGTTACGTAAAGTGCTGGTATAGAAATACCCGCAGCATTTGCAGCCCCTGGGATAGGTGAAGACGTTTTAGGTAAACCAATATTAGTCCCACCCTGTAATAGTCGTATGCCACCAAAAACGACAGCAGCCGCTGTCATTGCCTTAATACCAAGTTCAGCGCCTGCTAACGCAGTAGTTAACCCCGGGTATTGACTAGAGTAATCGGAAAGTTCTTTTGATAATCGCCCCAAAACATCAGATACAGTTTTCATTGAGTCGATCTCTGCAAAATCCTTATCATTCTGGAACTGTTCAGTTTTGAAGTCATTACTAGATGATATGACTTTAAACGCAGCCTCGCCTGCACCAAAGGAATTCTCAGTTCCGGCAATTTGTTCCTTAATGAAATCCCGCTTTAAAATCTTTGTCTTTAAAGCCATCCCCGCTTGCTGGTCTGCGACTATATTTGCAACTAAAGATGAAACCAGCACATCCATAGCGGCACTTAGGTCAGCTTCTTTACTTGTACCCTTATATTTATTTAATTTATTTTCGAGCGCTTTATAATCCTTATTGCTCTCGACAATTCCAGTTATGGCTTTCATATTGGCATCAGCAGTGTTGACCCCCTGAGAACGCTGAGAAACAAGATACTGCTCATAAGACAATGCCTTCCCATCTTTACCCCTGAACTTATAGTTCTTGAGTGAATTTTTAATATCAGCGCTGACAATTTTATCCATTAGGTTATTGATATTAGTCGAGGCAGCACTGTTATCACCAGCTGTAAGGGCGTTTGCTTGGTTTTCTGCTAGCAATTTATCTATATCCTTTAACCCTCCCATCCCTAAAGCTTTACCTTTTGACATTTGCTGAGGAAGTCCTCTTGCCATGTCAGCTAACTCATAGCTGCCGTTTTCGCCAGAACGAATTAATTTATCAAAGAGTTCTGGCAATTGTTCTTTAGTAATACCGAAAAGGGCAATAGCCGCAGAAGCAACTTTTGCAAGGTCTTGAGGGGCAGCACCTGACGCAGTAGAATAGCGCATTATTGATGGCAGCATCTCCATGGCAGTTTCAGAGTCAACCTGCCCATCAGCAAAAATATTATTTAATGTTTCCGCCGCTGTTTCTCTTGTTCCACCACCATATTTTACAGCCTTTTTTATAGCATTATTCATGACGGGAACTTTTTTAATACGCTCCTCCGGGCTAAGGTCATTGAAACCGGTATTTGACATCATGAGAAGCCGTCGCTCATAACTCATCTGGTTTTTCACTGGCTGAGCTATCACAGATGCACCCGCCAAAATCCCACCACCTATGGCTAATGCATTAGAGCCAATGCCACGGGCGCGCTCCATGCGACTCATAGCTAGGCCTGCACCATTAAGTTCTTCCCGCAACCGCCCAACTTTTTGCGTCATTGCTGTGAATGCCCGGCTTTGGTCGTTTGCCGACATTATTCCGCTACGAGTCAAACGCATATAAGCTGCTTGTGTTTGTGTTATTTCACGCTGAATTTCACGTTCTGATCGGACTCCAAGTGTAGACCTTGCTGAAGCTGCTCTTCGATATTCATCTTGCAGGGCTCTGGATGCCTGAATGCCTCGAGAAGCATTCTGTTGCTGAGATTTGGCAAGTTGATCCCCTTGCTTCTCAGCAGCCTTCGTTTGTTGTATAGCGTCTTGCATTGCTTTGCGTAAAACCTTTGAACCAGTATCACGCGCCGTTAATTGCAGGGCTAAAGAAAGATTTCTAGACATGATTTTTCCTTTCTATAGGAACATAATAACGTTAATTAATAACTTACATTAACTATGCAAAATAAATCGCAAAACAATGCAGAATAAATCGCAAATTAAGTGAAGTCATTCACAACAAAAAGATACCATAATGTGATAATGACAAAGAAGGAAAAACAAAAAGCCATGATTTCTAATATAAAATAGCCAGCTATAAAGCTGGCTTTAGGTAGTTACCCTTTAGGTGTTATTCCTCGAGCATGTAATTCTTTTCGCAAAACACGTTTAATCCAAGTTGCTAAAGATGAATCTCCATCGAGCCTAGCTTGCTCCTCTAACTGCGATCGGAACTCCTCCGGTAGTCTCATCTGATACTGTGGAGATCTCTTCTCTTGCTGTGTTGACATGGTCGTTACCCGGGTCTATTATCATTTACATGGTAACGACCATTGTAATTACAGTTGCCACACAAAGCAACGCCTCTGAGTGTTACCAGCACAGCAGAGGCGTCTGACCACTACGTTACGGAGATTAACGCTATGGCTAAGTTCCATTGTACTCATACTCAACCAAAATATCAGTATCGCTTTCTTGCGATAGCTCGGCTTGACTTGGCCGCTGTTCCTTGTCGCCTGAGTGTCGAAGCCGCTTCGGAAAGCGAGGCAAGACAGATTTTAGCTCAACAATTCATCCTGTCGCTCGCTGCACGCCTCCCATCTAAGGAGACCACTCATGGATAAAAGAGAGGTAAGTTCGTGTGTCGACCTGCTGAGAAGCGGCGATCTACTCAAATTATCGGGTGAGGAAGCTAAGAACATTCTATCTGATGCGGAAAATACGAAGGACGCCTTAATCTGCGGGATGGAATCGATAGGAACATTGATGGAACACTATTCCGCCGAATGTCTTATCAGGCGTACAGCTCATGATATGAGCGCTCAAGATATGCAATCCATTGGTATGTTTTTAATGACAGCGACAAAGCTGGTACGTGCACTAGACGATGTCATCACGAGAAGCGCTGACAGTACCGAATGAATTATGCATTGATTGTTCACCTTAAGGCTCCCGGCACTGTCGGGAGTTTTCACATTGCCACATCAAAACCGCCTATTTTCAAATTCGCCATGTAAGCCACTACAAGAAGACATAACCTTATAGCTGTAGGTTAGGGTGAGTGACAATCAATAAAGCTAAATTAAAGCGATTTAAACGGGTTTTAAAGTAGCATTCTAAGGTGGTCTTAGCGAACTTTAACGTTTTTATTGAATCGGTGTATTTTCAGAGGGCAGCGCTGTACTAGTTGGCATGGATAAGGATGGCACTAGATGGTAGTTCATAGCCAGAAAGAGAAAAAAGAAACCCCGGGCATACTGATTATATGACCGGGGTTTTAGGGATAAATACTCGAACGATTAAAACTTAGTGTATGTTATTTATAATGTCAACTGCTGTGTTAAATTTTTTCCAAATATCCCACCCATGCCTGTCGCTTATCTGGTGTGATATTGAAACGCTTTTGATTGCACTGGTAAGAGATGAACCTTTCATAATTGCCTTTTTCACATCGCTTACAAAACGTAGATGTCTCACCCTCGTCAGTAAGATATTTTCCCTTGGAATATATAGTTTTTCACCACTAAAATGGTTACATAATGCGCGGGCGGCTTCTAGACCAATAGCATTAGAAAGCTTTGAAAAAGAATCGCAATTCCATTTGCGTTTTGGAAAATCAAAGTAAGCACCGCCGAAACTTCCAAATAGTTTTCTTGCGTTTTCAATACCAATAACCTGAACAATCAATTCACCTGTTGGTGTAAGTAGTTTTGATAATTCTTGATTACCAAATTTATCAATACAATAATTCATTTTAGCACCCACTTTGAAAATCCAAAATTACGTGGCAAGCATGGCTCGCCAGAAATATTTAAGGAAGGTGTGGTGAAACAACTACCTCAACCAACCCGTAATTTGGGTTTGGTTTCTGATTATCTAAGGTCTCAGCCTTCGCAATATAAAACGCCGCCTCCCTGTTTGATTGCCCTACTAACAGAATTTTAGGTTGAATAGCCAAGGGGCGTTCTTCTTCTGTTTTTTGTGATGACATTCTATCGTACAATTCTGCAAAGTTAGTGGGGGTTAGGGCTAATTTACTTGCAAATGCTAACTGCCAGAAACTAAAGCCCATATTCCCACGGGCACGAACACCGAAAATAAACTCATCGCGCATAAACGTATTATAATCATCGATTTCGTTAACTCTGGCAAGTTCATACTTTTCGCGCACTTGAAAAATGAACGGTTTAACTGCTCGTGAGTTATCCAAAAGATACCATGCGGGCATTTCATCTTCACTGCTTACCGGTAATTGAACGTTGGATGCTTTAGATTCTTCAACGCCGTTCATTACCGGATGCTGTTCACTGAAAAACGGTTTACCATCATAACAACGAGCAACAAAACCAGACTTAATTAGCTCAAATAGTAATTCATCCGGATGCCGAGCGGCAGCGCCACCCATTTCCTGGAAGAATGCCGCATACAATCCTATTTGGTCGTCGGCAATATCATCACGCTTAATTTTAATTGTTGATTCAAACTTTCTATTTTTAATATTATAGCTATAAGCGCTTATGTTTTTTACTATGCGTTCACCCACCCATTCACGCAGTGACGGAAACCCACTCAACCATGCATAATTCGTTTCACTGGTTGATGATGGGATTATTGTTGAAATCTGCGGATAGAGAGTTTTGACTGATTCAAACTCTTTCTTATACAGAACTTGACCATTGATAAAAAGGCCGCCGATTGTTTGCTTGTTAACTAGCATGTGGAGATATCCTTTGGTTTAAACGGGTAGGTTACGTTAATACAGAGCAAGGATATCACCACTGAACTCGTTCACCTGCATGAAGGGGTTCAGTGCCTTTAATTGGCTCGCTTACCTTTCAAAAAGAAAGGCACGATTTATCTATATTGGTTTCTTGATCAAAATCATAGAGTTAACTAAAAAGAAAGGAGCGAGGTAAACTTTATCATGATTTTCTTTTCACTAAAACAATAAAGAAAGCCTTCGATCACAAGGCAAGATAAAAATCATCCACTACTTAAACTCACACTCTTATCTCTAAGCTACTGTTTAAGATCGATTTTATTATTGTTGCTCAATAGTTTTAAAAAAACGTTCAAAATCCTTTAAAAGATGCTCAGATTTATGCAAATTAAAACGCAAAACTTGCCTATATTGATCATTTTATTATCAGCTATGCAAAATCAAATAAGTCGTCCGGAATCCTTATTTTCACTGGCCTCGCGGCGAAATTCCCCCACCTCACCAAGTGTGCAAAATAGATCACTCCCCCACACGGTCGGTGTCATTCATGTTGTCAAAGTGTCACGGGTTGGTGTCGGTTTGTAAAAATATAGAGCAATTTAGCCAGTTATCACACTGTTTGGCGTCAAATTGATTTTCCATAATGGGGGCGCATTTTCATCCCCAATCCCAGTGAGAAACAGCATGCAAACCACCCAATCCGTTTTTATGGTTCGGCCATCTGGCTTTGCCGCCAATCAAGAAACCCGGCACAGTAATTTCTTCCAGAAAAACGCGGTGAATCATGAAGATCACGCGGTGGGAGCCTTAGCTGCCTTTAACGGTTATGTCGACGCGCTGACGCAAGCTGGCATCGAGGTGACGGTGATAGAGGATACTGGCGGACAGGAAACGCCGGATGCGTTATTCCCCAATAATTGGATTGCACTGCTGGCTGACGGCAGCCTGTACACCTTTCCGATGGAAGCCAATAACCGACGACGGGAGCGCCGCGAGGACATTATTGCGCAGCTCGCCAACGATTTTAAGGTTGAACGACAGATTGATCTTTCGGCCTACGAGCTGACAGGGCGTTTTTTGGAAGGCACCGGCTCGCTGATCCTGGATCACGTTCACAAGCTGGCTTACGCCTGTCTGTCGTCACGAAGTTCGCCGGACGTAGGGCGCGAATTTGAGCACCACTCCGGCTACCGGATTATCTGGTTCGACGCTGCAGACCGCCTCGAGCGGCCCATTTATCACACCAACGTGATGCTGAGCGTCGGCGCGCAATATGCCGTTGTTTGCCTTGCCAGCATCCGCGACCAAGCGCAAAAAAGCGTGCTGATCGCCACGCTGAAGCGCAGTGGAAAAACCGTTATTGACGTCAGCTTCGCTCAGATGGAGGCCTTTGCCTGCAACGTGCTGGAACTGCGAGCCAAAGACGGCCACCCGGTTTACGCCATGTCGACCCGGGCCTGGGCCAGCTTCACGCCACAGCAGCAAGCGCTGATCGGCGGCTATGCCCGCCTGGCGTTAGGGCCGATCGATATCATTGAAGATCTCGGCGGCGGCGGGGCGCGCTGCATGTTGGCGGAGATTTTCCTGCCAAAGAAGCTCTCGCTGGCCTGAGCCGGCCTGTACTCAGCCTAATCCCAATTGATTGAGCAACATTTTGTTCAGCTCGGTGCTCTTGTTGACGTTGAGCTTGCGCATTGCCGAGCGTTTATGGGCGCTGATTGTCTTTTGGCTGCGGTGCAACATGCCGGCGATGGTGCAGGCAGACATGCCGGTGCTCATCAGCCTCAGCACTTTTTTTTCGCAGTGGCTCAGGGCGGCGATGCGGCACTGCCGGCATTTCCAGATGCCGCTGGCGTGCAAGGCGACCCAGGGTTGCTGGCAGAAACGTTCCAATGCCAGTTGTAGCTTGCTACGGATGACGGCGTCATCGTCGCGCCGATTAATGCAAAACAGCGCCGGATGCTTATGCGCATAGTGAGCTTCGCGATCGTTGAGGATCAGCACGGTCATTTGCCGGTGGCGTGGCGTCTGATAAGGGCTTTGATAACAGCGGGCACAGCCGCAACCCTCTTCCAGCGTGCGGAAGATAATTTCTATCGGCTCCAGTTCCTGCAAATCAGCCGAATAACCACGACGGCTTGCATTGAGACCATTAAGGTAATCTTCGACCAACAGGCGCAGACCAAGCTGATAAAATTTATCGTTACCCAACAGGGTGAACCGAATATTAAGCATAGTTACTCCTCAAAGCGCAGATCGTGCGGAAACAGTCGCTTGGCTTGACGTTGCAGACTGGCGGCTCGCTCGGGGTGTTGCAGCAATCGGCTGACGGCCATCAGGTTGATGTAAATATTGGCGTCCGGACGCACGCGGATTTCGTTTTCCGCCCACTGTTGGTAGCTCAGCAACGTCGACGTATCACGGGTTTGCGGGTATTGCAGCAGCCGTTGTAACTGCACGTCGTAGTCGTAACGCACCTGCCAGGGCGTCGGCGTGATGACCCGGCCCATAGGGTCGAATTGCCGCAGGCCACTTTTTTCCACGGCGGTAATAATCAACGCGCTGTGCAGGCCATTGAGCAGATAAGGCACCATCAATGCCGCGATGCCTGCGGCGGCCAGCCGCAGCGGGGTTTGAGCACGGGAGCGCAGCGGCAAACGGCGGCGCACGTCGGCGGCGCGCAGGATCGCCAGCAGCAGCACCGCATGGGCAGCAGAAAGGTAAAGTGGGTACTCCACCATCATATGTAGCAGGATGGGCAGCGCCGCCATCCAGGGGGCAGGGCGCAAAGGCAGCGCGTACGTGCGTTGCAGTAAGCGCCAAAACCCCCAGCAGATCACGGCGACACCGCCCAGGCTCAACAAGCCGCCTTCGATGCCCCACAGCAATATTTCGTTGTGCGGGTGGCTGATAGCGACAGTTTCCATACCCGTGCTATGGGTGGTGTAAAAGTGATGCAGGAAATCGTGCTGGAAATGCCCATAGCCCCAACCGAACCAGGGGCGCTCGGCGATCATGCGCAACGCCTCCAGCCAGTAGGCCAGTCGATAAACAATCGGCTCCGCCACGGTGATTGCCCTTGTGGCACCGTTAAGCATTACCAGCAGCAGTCCAGCGGCTATCCCGGCAATCAGTAAAAGCACGGCGACGGCGGCACGGCGGCGATGAAGGCGGTACAGTACCCACAGCTGGAACGGCGACAGCAATATGGCCGCCAGCACCCCAACGCGTGAGGCAATAACGATCAACAACAGCGGTGCCAGCACCAGCATGCTTGCTGCCAGCCATTGCAGGCGGCGCGGCAAAGGGCGACGGGTGCTCAACAGATACAGCGCCAACGCCAGGCCGGTGGCCATAAAACTGGCCATCAGGTTCCATTGTTGGAAGATGCCGTAAGGGCGATTTTTCAGGCTGTTGTAACCGATCCAGTTACCCGGTTGCAGCAGCGCGTATTGCACCAGGCCGAACACGGCTTCGATCACCGTTGCTGCCAATAACAGCATCAGCAGGTTGCGCCTGCGTACGCGGTCGAGCGGAATTTGCAGCAGTGCAAAGTAAGCGAGCACGCCGAGTACCAGCCCCATCAGACGCGGCAGGGCTTCACTGAGCCAGGGTTGCTGTGCCCATAACAACGGCAATAATAGAATCAGGCCGCCCAGCGCCAGCCGGTTAAAAAAGGCCGAAGTCACTAACGGCGGGCGGCTGAACAACATCGCGCCGATAACTGTCAGGGCGATGAAAATCCCGCCGACCAGATTCCACGGCAGGTAAAACCCGCTGCCGCCGCGATTGGGCCAGTAAATGTGCATGGCGATCAGGCAATAAAATGCCGCCAGCCCGAATAACCAGGCCGCTTTGGGTTTGGACATCATGACGTTTTCCTGCAACCGCCGGGCTTACTGGTAAGCCAGTACGAAGTTGGCCACCGAGCTGAATTCACCCTCGGTAATGGTTTTATTCTGTATCGCGCTGGGGTGGCCTTGCACATAGGCGGTGAAATTCAGGATATTGGCACCGTCCTGCAATGCCACTGCGCTGGTGGCCTGGTTCAAATCAATGTCGGCCCCCTTGCTGTCAAACAGGGCGATGGCGGCACCGTTGGTACCGTTATTGATCGCCAGTTTGCCCGGCAGTTCGCTGTCTTCGGTGCCGCTGAAGGTGACATTGACCGATTTGAACACCGACGTTTTACAGTCGGTCAGCTTGATGTTGAACGGCACCGGGTTGCTGTGACCGTAGCGATACAGGGTTTTGACGATCACGGTGTCCATCTCCACCACCTGATCGGCCGATTGCGGCTCAATATTGCACGGCCGGCTCACGACGGTGCCGTGAAACTGTAATGGCGAACCGACCAGTTCGGTATCTGCCAGGGTGGGCAGCGTTGCAAACAATAAGGGTGTGCAACTCAATAGTGCTAAGGCACGCAAACGCATCGTCTTTTCTCCCTGGGCTACTCGAAGGCTGCCACTATGGTGGCTGAGGCGTTAAATTCCCCTTCCGCGATTTCCTTACCGCCGTTGGCCAACGGTGCGGCAACCAAATTCCAACTGCCGCCGTTACCGATGTTGGGCACCGGGTAAAACTCATTGGGGATCACCAGGCTACCGTTATGTTTGATCTCGATACCGAGATCGGTTTTATCGGTTTTAAACGCGTTGTTGCTGAAGGACGCGGGGGTGCCGGAAACCGCCAGTTTGATATTCAGCGTGCCGTCTTCGAAGCTGCCGCCTTCACACTGAAAACGCACCGGTATGCTTTGTGGATAGCTGGTGCCGTTCAGGTTGCTGCCGCTGATTTCACCGAATTCGACGTTGATCAGCTGGCCCTCATTCACCACGCATTTATCCGGCACATACAAAATGGCGGACTGAATAAACACCTGCGCCATCGGGTTAGGGCCGAACCCTGCGTCGGTTGATCCTAACCGGCCATACATCTCGATGATTTGCCGGTCATTAATCTGCACGCCGTTGATGATTTTTTTGCGCACCCGGAAGGTGACCTTGCCCTTGGATCCGCTTTCATAGTTATTGATCTGCGCATAAGGCGGATTACATGAGTGGTTGGTGTATTCATTGGAGACGTTGTAAAAAGGCACGGTGACATAGGCCTTTTTATTACCGGCAATCCACACCTCGGCTTTTAAATCCAGGTAGTCATTCAGTTTTAAATAACCGTTGCCGTATTCGGAAGGCGGCAACGCCGAATCCGACTTATAAAAGTGTGGGCTGCGGGGGATTGGCGTATCACAATAGGCTTTGCCGGTATATTGACCGCCTAATGAGTAGGTGAACTCTTTGGTAAAACCGACGGTATTGGTAATGTTGGTTTCGTTCAGATCGATATAAAACGGCTTCGGGCCGCCGTCTGGCGTCACATAGCCGTTAGCCCAAACTGCAGGGGCCGACAGCGCCAGTGCCAGCGGCAGGCAAACGTTCAGGTAGGTTTTTTTCATCGCGTTTTTGAACCTCACAGGTAAATCACCTGAATGTGCGCCACGCCGGAAAAGCCGGCCGCCATCACTGCCCGCTGCGTTGATTCCACGCTGGCACTGAACCACAACGTATTGCTGCCGGGTTGCAGAATGTAGGGCTGGCTCTGTTGGTTGAGTGACAGCGCACGCCCCTGCTGATCCTTCAACCGCAGGCCAATACCTTGCACGCCGCCGTTAAGTTTCAGCAGATCCGGGTTGTTGATATCGCTGTCGCCGAGAAACACCAGCGTGGCCGCTTGCTCACCTTTTAAATAAAGCTGTCCGGCATCGCCGTTTCGCTGGCCTGCCGGGTTATCCGCGAGAGCCTTGGCTCCCAGCAGACAGTTGCGGAACGAGAGGCGAAAACGCACCGGCGTGCTCTGGTCGCCGGCATTTTGGAAGTCACGTGCGTTGACGTCGCCCAAATCAATGGCCTGATCCTGGCTGTCCGGCGTCAGGCTGCAGGGGGAACTGAGCAGGCCGCCATGAAAGCTGACGGTGCCCGTGGTGCCTTGGATTACGCCCAGTGGCGTCGCCGCCGTTGCGCTGCCGGTGAACAGCAACACGCCGAGCAGCAGGGGCCGCAGACGGCCGCCGGTGAATTCAGCCATGTGGGATCTCCTTATTTTTTCGCATCGGGCACGGCGTTGCAGACGCTGCCATTACAGGCAAAGCGCAGCTCAGGGTGGCCGCCGTAGTCATTGATATAGGTGATGACAAAGCTGTTGAGGCCGTTGTCGCGCAGCTTGAGGGTTTCGCTGGATTTCGGTTTCAGCATGACGGGCTGGAAATCGCTCAGTGCGCCGCCACCTTGTTTCTGCGTCTGACGGGTCATGCCGGTCAGGGTGATATAAAACGGCGTAGGGTTTTCAACGGTGAAGCCGCCAGCGCTTTTGTGGAACACCAGCTTTTCCTGCCACACGTCACCTTTTGGCGCGACGATAGCCTTTGGCCGGTAAAACAGTTTGATCTGGGTTTGCAGCGCCAACTGCATCACATTGGTTTTGCTGCTTTTTGGCGGAATTTCACGCAGGTTGAAATAGAACACCGATTCGCGATCCTGCGGCAGGCGATCGGCCTCCGGGGTCTTGGTGATACGCACTACGCTGCGTTCGTTGGCCTCAACCCGCTGCAATGGCGGCAACACCACCAGAGGCGACGTGATTTTCTGGTGCTGTTCGTTTTCCAGCCAAGACTGGGCCAGGAAAGGCAGTTCCTTGTTCTCGTTGACAATATTCAGGCTGATGGATTTCGCGTCGCTAAGGTAGACGGCACGCGTACGATCCAGCGATATTGCCGCATTGGCGACAGGGGCTGCAGCGGCCAATGCCAGGCCCAGCGCGGCCATTTTTGCTAACGGTGAGTTATTCATAGTCATCAATTCTCTGTGTTACGGATTACAGTTTGGCGCACGGCAGCAACAGCTGGTCCAGCGGCTTGGCGGCGCCCGGTATGACAATGCGGCACTGGCGCTGGCCTTCCCAGGCGACATCCAGTTGCTCTTGCGGCTGTACACCGGTCAGATAGACCGAGCCACCGTCGTTCACTACCGCCACTTCGCGGCCACGCTCGCTCAGCACCGTGGCACCAAACGGCGGCTCGCTGCCGTCGGCCAGTTTGATGGTGGCCAGCAGTTTGCTGCCTTTCACGACCTCAAAGTGGCGGTAACCGATGGCACCTTCGGTCAGCGTGCCTTGCACCACCGCGCGGGTGGCTTCAACATCGTCTGCCAGCGTATTGACGTCGATACGGGTGTCGGTGTTGTAGTAACTGGTGATGTCGGAGATCACCGCCAGGCCGAAGCGGTTGCTGTAGGCGCGGCCGTTGTTGATTGGCACCCCGGCAATACCGTCGGTATCCAGCATCATCCGGCTGCCGCCGTTGCTGGAGTTTTGGTGCGCGGCAACGCCATGTCGGGTAGCGGTAATGCCACTGCGGAAAGTACCGCCAATCGACGAGTAGCTGTCCTGCTGGTAAGACGCGCTGGCGTTGAGCGAGCCAAATGACGCGTTATGGCTGTAGTAGCCACGGGCCAGTGATTTACCGGATTGGTTAAAGCCGCCGCTGACCTGCCAGGTGTTGTTCGGATCGGTGTAGTCGTTGTAGGACGCCATCTGTGTAACGTCGCTGTTGCTGGTTTGCAGCGAGTAACCCACTCGGCGGCGATCGCCAATGGGCACGCTGAAGTTCACCATCACGCTGTCATCGGTACGGCCGTGGTAGGTCGTGCGATACGCCGACAGCGATGCGGTGATGTTGCTGACATTGCCGACGTTGAATAATTTGCTGGCGGACAATCCGTAACGATCCTGTGCCCTCGCGTCCCAATAGGTTTGGTGCGAATAGGTCAGGTAGGCGGTGATCGCTTTGGCGCTGTCTTCCGCCATAAAGGTTTTGCTGGCGGTAATGGTGTACAGCTCTTTCTGGCGCCCGTCGTAGCGTTCATCGTAGTCGCTGTAGCGTTCTTGCAGATACTGCGACATGTTCATGAATTTACGCTGTGAGAAGCGGTAGCCGGCGAAGGTAATCTGGCTGTTCAACTCATCGAAACGTTTGGCGTAGTTGACCTTGAATGACAGGCCACTGGCGGTCGGTTCGTTGGGCAGGCGGGCGATGGACTGAGTCACATCCACCGACATGGCGCCAAACACGTTCAGGTCACGCCCCAGGCCGAGAGCCCAGGCGTTGTAATCACCCCCAATCAGTGCCCCGCCGTACAGTGACCAGGCGCTGGTCAGCCCCCAGGAGAAATCACTGGCGGAGAACAACGACCCCTGCATGCGATGATCGTAAGCTGAGGGTTTGCCCACGGCGACGTTGTAGCGCACATAGCCAGGGCGAGTCAGGTAAGGGATGGTCGCGGTATCTACCTGGAAAGTGGACACGCTGCCATCCTGCTCTTCCACTTTCACGTCCAGTCGACCACGTACCGAGCTGTTGAGATCCTGGATGGCGAACGGCCCTGCGGGCACGGTCGTTTCATACAAGGTGCGGCCTTCTTGCGACACGGTAATCTTGGCATTGCTTTTGGCAATACCGCGAACTTCCGGCGCATAGCCCTGCAAGTTTGGCGGCAGCATGCGTTCGTCGCTGGCCAGATTCAGGCCGGTAAAACGGTAGGAATCGAACACGCCCGAGTCGAGGAAAATTTCGCCAAGGGTCAGTTTGGCGGCCTGCATCGGCAGCGCGCGGTAGGCGTAGATCTGGTTCCAGTCGAAATGACTGTCGCGTTCGCCGGCCTGCTGGTTGTAATTGGCCTGATAATCAGCGCGCAGGCGCCAGGCACCCAGGTTGGCACCTACGGTCCCGTAACTGCTGAGATTTTCTGCGGTGTTGTTATTGTGGCTCTGTTTACCGACCTGGCCGCTGATGCTGTAATCCAGGAGCAATCCGGGGATGCCGTCATCCCATTGTTCCGGTGGCGTCCAATCCGGATCGGAATATTTCATCCAGGCCTGGGGGATAGTGATCGCCAGTACGCCGCCGCCGATACGATCGGAAATCGTCGCCCCTTTGATGCCACTGATATCGGCGCAGCTGTTGTCGTGCCACAGGGTGATTTTCTTGGCGGCCTCTTCTTTCAGCGCCATTTTTTCGACCAGATCCGGCGGCAGGCAGACACGGGAGCGATCCTGTTTATCCGACGACGGATAATAGTGAATGCTGCGCTGGGGCAGGGTTTTCTGGTTGATTTTAATATCCAGCAGATAGGCGCCGGGCATGACGTAATCGGCGTCGGAAAAGCGTGATAAATCCACTTTACTGCGTTCGCCAATATCTAATACGTCGGTATTAAATTCCGTGGCGGAAAAAGCCGAATGCACCCAGAGGAAAGATAGAATGACGGTGAGGGGTATTTTTTTCCGTGTCAGTAATGACGTCATAGAATAATCACTCATGGCAAATCCGCGCCCAATAGCAGGTCATCCTGTACGACCTGAATACGTAATACGTGATGTCATTCAGTGCCAAAAATCGGCACTCGCCTATCAAGGCGTTACAGATAAGACAGGGTAAATTTTGCCAGTGAGTTGAATCCGCCGGCTCGGGCCCTGTCAGGCTGAATGCGTAGCTGGGCGCCAAAGCGCAGCGTATTGTCGCCGGCAACGATCTGGTAATCCGCGGTGGTGCTACCTAAGGGGATCGGGGTACCGGCTGCAGTCAGCAGCTCAATGGCTACGCCCTGTGCTTCACCATAAACACCCAATAACGCGGGATCCCGGCTGTCTGCGGTACCGTCGAAAGTGACGGTGGCGGCGCGATAGATAAAGTCGGGTTTTACAATGCTGGCCAGTTCGCAATTCACCAGCTTGATCTCAAAATTGCGTCGGCTGCCGATCAGGACCGGCTGTGAACCCAAGGAGGCATCGGTCATGGATACCAGCCCGAAATCGACGGTCTGATCCAGGCTTTCACTGGCAATGCCGCACGGGGTTTCGACGATTTCGCCGCCCAGACTGAGCGTGCCGTGGCCCTGATTTTTTGCCGCCGCTTCTGCGCTACACACGCTGAGCGTGATAAGCAGTACGCCCAAAATTGGGTTTGTCATGCTGGCGTCTCCCTGTTGCCTTTGGTCCCGTTACCCACTATCCGTACAGGTAAAACGGGGACACCAATACGGCGTCCCCGAGGGGATTACAGGTATGCCAGAGTGAAGTTTGCAACGCTGGTGAATTCGCCTGGAACCACGGCGCCAGAAGCGCTGCTGCCTTGCAGATAGGCGGCGAATTTCAGGGAGTTGTTGCCTTCGGTCAGGCCCTGGCCGTCGGTTGCTGTACCCAGCTCAACATCTTTGGAATGCAGGTTGTCATAGATCATGATGCCAGCGCCGGTTGCGGTGCCGCTCAGAGCCAGAAGTTTGTTGTTATCTGGATCCGGGGTACCTGTAAAGGTCACTTGGACGTTCTTCATCGTCGCGATGGAGCAGTCTTTCAGTTCGATGCTGAATGGCTCGGAGCTGGATTTACCTTCTTTAGCCAGCAGACGGCTGCTGATTTGGCCCATAGGTACAGTCTGATCAACAGATTCCGGTGCTACGCTGCATGGCGCATCAATAATTTCACCGGTAAAAGTGACTTTACCGCTACCCTGGTTAGATGCGGCATGAGCAACAGATGCGGAAGCGAAAGCAATCACAGTTGCCAGCATTAATTTATTCAGTTTCATTTCTCAAGTTCCTGTAGAGAGTATTTAAATAAAAAGAACAGCACATCTAAATCCCCCACAACAGCAGCAACGTCATGTCGCCGACGCCGTAGTTGGAGCCAGATCCTTTTGCTCTGGGCAATACGCCACCCTCCATTATTCATGAGTGAATAACGAAAGTTTTCAGAATTCGTAAAATCGAAATCCTTAAAAGAAAAATAGGTATATCACCATAGCGTCTTGCTGGGATTATTCTTGCAAATAATAGGCGTGATTGGGAATAGCTTTTATTAATTTAAGTCAAATACAGAATATAAAACCAAAAGGAAAAAGAAATATATATGATTGAAAATCAATAGATCGTATACAAATATTATCCAGAATAAATGACTATATAAATGGCAATATGCGAGATATTAGATCGACAGAATTAGCGTTCACACTACAATTAACAATATTGTTTTGATAATATCGCCATCAGACAGCAGATGATGAATTCTGGCTGTTAATCATGGGGTAAAAGTTAACTCTTTGTTTTGAAAGGTAAGCAGGTCAGTAATACTGGCTTGAAATGCGGCTTTTATTCATCGTTGCGACGATAACTTCTTTTCGGTGTTTAACAAAATTATAACAATGTCAGTGGGGCGGGATTATTACCCATTCCCTTCCGTTATTGCGATTTTTTGTTATTTAACTCGTTAGGATTAATCAGAAACGGTCAGATCCCGCAGGGCTTCGCGACATAATAATGACCTAAGTGATAATTAAGAGATGATAAACGGAATGATTACCATAATTAATGATTCAATGCGCCGTTCTGCAGTCACTACATCTGTACTGATAATGTCTTTCTTACTGCTGTCAGGTTGTGCAGGGAAAAACAGTGTTGGTACTGTTGCTGTGAAAAATGTTTCACAGAACAATCCTAAGGAAAAAACCGATGAGCAACGTATCGCGCTCTGTCAGCAGCGGGTTAATTCACTTAAGAATATTAATCCGCAAAGCTATCAGAAACGGATTGCTTATTTTAATGGATTACTCACCAACGCTTCTGGATATGCCGGTATTCGCAGCAATGTTGATGAAAGTACGCGTAAGGCGATAGACGCGCTTTATAAGTATAAAACCGAGAAATTCTGCGCTGACGTTGAACATGAGCTGATGTCCGATCTGTCCAGCCGGGTAGAGAGCTTATAGCGATGAGAAAGTGCGCGGAAGGAGCCGCTGCTTTGCTGTTGTTATTGGCGGGACAGACGGCGTTTGCGGGGGATGACGGTATTCCCGCGCTGTTGAAATTTGCCGAGCAGCAGGCGGCGCCGGTGGCGGAAAAAGCCCCACCTGCGACGCAGAAGCCGGCTATCGCCAAGCCCAAACTTGCCACGTCAATGGGGGCGGAGAGGGCTCGGTTGGCAGCGTTGAATCAGACCTTACAGCAACAGGCTGACACTATCCGTCTGCTGGAGCAGAAATTGGCGGCTCAGAATGCGCTACCTATGCCAGTCATCGAGGCACCCGTTGTTGATATTCAACCACTGGTGGCGGCGCTGAAGGGGATCCGTCGGGCCATCGCACCTCCCCCGGCGCTGGTCGCCATGGCGGCATCCCTGGCACGGCAACAACGGGTCGCCACAGAGCAAGAGCGGCAGTTGCAGCGGCTTCGCCATCAGTTGGCAACCCTGCGGCAACCGCCATCGCTGGCCAGCGATGTGGATAAACAGGCCTATGCCGCTGGCGTTTCGCTTGGGCGTGACATCGTGCAGCTGCAAGAAGAGAACCGCCTGCTGGGTATCGATGTCGATCGATCACGTTTGCTGGCGGGCATCGCCGATACGCTGACGGGCAAGCCGCGGCTGGATGATGCGGCCGTTGACAGCGCGTTGCAGGCGGCAGACGAGGTACTGCAACAGGTTCAGCAGAAACGGCAGCAGGCCATTGGGCAGGATGGCAAGGCTTACCTTGCCGATTTCGCCCAACAACCTGGGGTGCAAAAGGATCCGCTCGGCTTCTATTACCGCGTGGATTATGCCGGCAGTGGTGAGATAGCCGCAGATGACAACGTCGATATTGTGGTGCGCGAGAGCCTGCCGGGTGGGCAAGTGATTAAGGATATGGACGTCGCCGGCACGGTGATTTCACAGCCGTTAGCAAAATACCCACCGTTGTTTCGCGCAGCCATCAGCAAACTGAACAAACACGGATCCATTACGCTGGTGGTCCCCCCTGCGCTGGCGTATGGCGATAAGGGAAGTCCACCTGCTATTCCACCGGGAGCAACCATGATTTACACCCTGCGCGTAGCCGACGCGTTACCGCAGGACAGGAGTAGGCGAAAGTAACTCAAGGAGAACGCGATGGCCAAGGTGCCGGTAACATATGAAATCAGGAAGTCACATATGCTAAACGTGTTACGAAAACTGTGTATGGAACGTGCCGCCGGGGCGGGAGGGCATCATCCACCCGCGCCGGAACACTGGCCTAAAACCCGGGAACTGGCGGATAAATGCGGCGAGAATATTTACACCACGCGCACATTATTATTGGCATTGGAAAAAGAGGGTAAAGTGAGCTGTACCCATCGCAGTATCAATAACTCGTTACGCTGGTATATTTGCGTATCGCCAAAAAAAGTGTAATTCCTTTCCTGCCTTGTGTTTTTGACTATCTTTCACAGCGGATTAGATTAATAGAGGGCTGTGGGGCGACACGCTCCTCAGCCCGAATCCTTTGTTACGACTCATGACCAGCCATTGCCAGTGTGTTTTTCGAAGCCCTATACTGGCCGCCTGAGTGAAAATATTGCTATGAGGGATACGGGCTAATAATGAAGGAAAGCAAAGAACTACTGTTATTGGATGATATTCATTATCAAATAGGCGAGCAGGTTATTCTGGATTCTGTCTCTTTCGGCTTGAATCAGGGGGAATTTAAACTGATTACCGGCCCCTCTGGCTGTGGAAAAAGTACCCTGCTTAAAATCGTCTCCTCTCTGATCGACCCGACCCGGGGACACATTATTTTTGCCGGTAAGCCCATTACCGATATATCGCCAGAAGAATACCGCCAACAGGTCTCTTATTGTTTTCAAACACCCGCGCTTTTTGGCGACAGCGTGTATGACAATATTGCATTGCCTTACCAGATTCGTAAGCAAAAGCCGGATGAGCAAAAAATGCGGTCCGACCTGGCGCGTTTCGGTTTGCCGGAGAATATGCTGAAAAAAAGCGTTAACGAATTATCGGGTGGAGAGAAGCAGCGTATTTCATTGATCCGTAATCTGCAGTTTATGCCCAAGGTGTTGTTATTGGATGAGATTACCAGCGCGTTAGATGAAGATAACAAACGCAACGTCAATGAAATTATTCATCAGTTGGTCGTGCAGCAGGGCGTCGCCGTGCTGTGGGTGACACACGATAAAGATGAAATCACCCATGCGGACGATGTGATTACCTTGCGTGCACACGGCGCTCGGGCACAGGAGAAAACCGATGAATCAGCATAATATCAGCAATGAATCCTTAGCCCTGTCGATGGTGTTGGTGATTATTGCCATTTTAATCAGCCATAAAGAAAAGCTGGCACTGGAAAAAGACATTATCTGGAGCATTTGCCGGGCGGTGGTGCAGCTGATTATTGTCGGCTATGTACTGAAATATATTTTTGATGTGAATAACGCCATTCTTACGGTGCTGATGGTGCTGTTCATCTGTGTTAACGCCGCTTACAACGCGAAAAAACGCAGTAAATATATCGATCATGCGTTTGTGACGTCGTTTATTGCCATCACTACCGGGGCCGTATTGACCTTGGTGGTGTTGGTGCTGACCGGCTCGATAGAGTTTACCCCCATGCAGGTGATCCCTATATCCGGCATGGTAGCCGGCAACGCGATGGTCGCCGTCGGGTTGTGCTACAACAACCTTGGGCAGCGTTTTAAAAGCGATCAGCAAAAGATTCAGGAGATGCTCAGCCTGGGGGCCTCGCCGAAGTTTGCCTCGGCGGCGTTGATCCGTGACAGCATCCGCGCGTCGTTGATCCCTACGGTCGATTCGGCCAAGACCGTGGGTCTGGTCAGCCTGCCGGGCATGATGTCAGGCTTGATCTTCGCCGGCATTGATCCCGTCAAAGCAATTAAGTACCAGATAATGGTCACCTTTATGTTGCTTTCTACCGCTAGCCTGTCGACGATTATTGCCTGCTATCTGGCGTACCGTAAGTTCTACAACACGCGTCACCAATTGGTGATTAGCCACTTGAAATAACCCCGAACGGCCAGAGGGAAGGGGAGGGGCTGCATGCTGCGCCAGGTTAAATCGGGCCGAGCATGCTCGACCCCTACCCCTTTGACACTGACGTGCGCATTACCCTTGCAGCAGGGCGATACTCTGGCGGATCTCACGTGCTATATCGGCTTCTGTCCAGGTGTCCAACTGTGAAGAGAACGGCTCGAAGGCGTAAATGCCGGTGTAACCGAGGCGCTCCAGATTCTGCACCTGTGCTTTGCTCTCCAGTCTGTCTTTGTCACTCAGCATGATGCGTTCTTCATCGCTTAACGCATTTTTTGTCCGTGGATCTTCCACCCCGGAAAGGTGCACCAAACCAATACCCTCTATCTGAATCTGCGCATCAAACTCAGGCTGTGCGACACCGCTCAAATAATGGTGGAAGGTATCCAGCACGATTTTATAGGGTGCGCCGGAATCGCGGATCAG
The DNA here is from genome assembly GCF_058191755.1 of Serratia sp. CoH_122_TC_1. Classification (NCBI taxonomy): domain Bacteria; kingdom Pseudomonadati; phylum Pseudomonadota; class Gammaproteobacteria; order Enterobacterales; family Yersiniaceae; genus Serratia; species Serratia sp. CoH_122_TC_1. The sequence continues at coordinate 119,701 of NZ_JBXWLA010000013.1, read as the reverse complement.
AGACTGTGTCAGTAACGATGAGCGCAGCGAACTGATACCGAACCCCAGAGGCTCAACATAGGCCTGCACACCGTATTGTTTGAACAGGGGCGCCAGTAGCTTCAGGGCGGCCAATGTATCGGTTTTTTTCTGCTCTTCGCTGCGTGAATCCCCTGCGCTGCAATGTGGGCACAATACCACCGCCTGACTATGAATGGCCCGAGCTTGCGACAACAGCGCCTCGGCGTTGGTTAACAACCGAGTCTGATCGTCCAAGAGGTTAAACATACCGAGGGCGTTGATCGTGATAATGTCGATACCGTATTGTGCTGCCAACGCATTGACTTGATCGTTGCTCAGGTTATCGGTCACCTTGCCGCTCGGCATATCGTTGCGCAGCTCAACTTTGCTGAGCCCGCACTTTTTCACCAGCGCGAAAAAGTGTTCTATATCGAGATTTGGCGCGATCTTACGGTTGATGCAAAAGCGGTCTGGCGCAATGGTCATGATGCATGACTCCTGAGATAGGGGCGAAAACCTAAGATTGACCGACTTACAGCGGCGTGCGTTGTGTTTCGGGCCGTGGCTGGCGATAGCGTTTGGCCATCACCACGTCTTCCATTTTCTCCAGCGATACGCCTTTGGTTTCGGGAATATAGCGGCCGATAAACCAGTAGCTGAACAGGCAGCAGGCGGCGAAAATCCACATTGGGAAGGCCCCGTGGAAACTGGAGAACAGGTAAGGGTTGTCGTTGATCATCGGGAAGGTTTGCGACACGACAAAGTTGGCCAGCCACATGCAGCCGACGGCGATGCTCATACCCTGTGCCCGCATGCGGTTAGGGAAGATTTCTGATACCAAAACCCATGCTCCGACCCCCCATGACAGCGCGTAGAACACCATAAAGAACAGCATGCCGAACAAGGCGAAATAGCCAGTGGCTTGGGTGTAGAGCGCATAAGAGGTGATCAGCAACCCGGCGATAGCGCCGAGCGTGCCGTAACGCATCAGCGGAATACGACCGATGCGATCCATCAGCATGGCGCCGATCACCGAACCCACCAATTGCAGCACGCCGATCCAAATCGTTTGGAAGAGTGCTTCCTGGGCATTTTCGGTGACGGTTTTCAGCACCATCGGCGCGTAGTACATCATCACGTTAACACCGGTAACCTGTTGCAACATGGCGATCATGCAGCCGACAAACAGAATGAAACGTACCCGTATGTCACCGTAGTTCAGCTTCTGCTGGTGTTGTTTCTGGTCTTGATGCAGTGAGTATTTGATTTCTTGCAGCAATCTTTGCGCATGCGTTGCGTTGGATATTTTGGTCAACATTGCCAAAGCCTGATCGTCGCGACCGACCATGACGCTCCAGCGCGGTGATTCCGGGATGATGAATACCAACATCAAGAACAAAATGCAGGGGATGACTTCTGAACCGATCATCCAGCGCCAGCCCATTTCGACCAGCCAGGCTTCACTGGCGATGCTGGCGATTTTGAAGTTAACGTAGAAAATCACGATCTGGCCAAACACGATGGCAAATTGCTGCATGCTGAGCGCACGGCCACGCATGTCTTTTGGTGAGACTTCCGACATGTACATTGGGGAAACGGTGGCGGCAATACCGACGGCCAACCCCCCGATAATGCGGTAAATCACAAACCAGCTGAAGGTGTTAGCCAGGGCCGCACCAATGGCCGAGATGGTGAACAGCAAGGCTGCCAGCATCAACGCTTTTTTCCGGCCGTAGCGCGCGGCCAGCGGCCCGGCGCCAAAAGCCCCGACCACACAACCTATTACCACGTTAGAGACGGCCCAGCCGGTTTCGACCGGGCTGAGATTAAAATAGACTTTTAGGGCTTCGATTGCGCCGGAGATCACGGCAGTATCGTAACCGAATAAAATGCCGCCGAGTGCCGCAATGCCGCAAATTCGCAATATATACCCGGTGTTGTGTTTACGCTGAGATGACATGTGTTGCTCCGATTTTTATCCTGGCTTCCACCCGCGCAGTAGGTTGTCGGTAAGAGGGAGGCGGAAGGGTGTGAACCGTGCCTGTCATTAGGCGGTGACATTGGAATAGGTCTTCTCTAAACAAGAACATTTATTCCATAATTAGTGAATAATGAAATATTGATTTTTAGATCCAGTTCAAAAAAAAACGCGCACATCCCACAAGCACGGCAGCACTATCCTTGATCAACCCTTTTCAACGTATTCCCGAGCGGATCGCCTATTTCTGTATAAAAGTCAGGGCTAATCCCCACGACCCTACGGCGGGCCGACATCACAGGTTTTTTCCTCAAATGTAACCGGCGTGCCTGATGTCCTGGCAAAACTGCTACCTCTCTCACTAAAAACAAATTTTCTAAAATAATTTATTTGAAACTTTTTTTTCAATGAAATAGAGTTTGCTTCATCAGGTCAGGATTTAGCCTGCTTATGGGGTTAACCCGGTAAGCGGTGTGATGAAAACGCCAGGGTGTGCGGCACTGCGCACAGCGTTCGGCGACAGCAGACTTAAAAGAGGGCGAGACATGAAAACCGTGGGTAACTTTATTGGCGGGCAGGTGTGCCTGAGCAGCAGCAATCAAACCGTCGACGTGCACAACCCGGCCACTGGGCAGGTTGAGCGTCGGGTCACGCAAAGCACCGCCGCCGAGGTAAAGCAGGCCATCGATGTGGCCCACCAGGCGTTTGCCGATTGGTCACGCACCACACCGCTGCGCCGTGCGCGCATCATGTTCAATTTTAAGGCACTGCTGGAACAGCATCGCGATGAGCTGGCGGCGTTAATCGTCAGTGAACACGGCAAGGTTTACTCTGATGCCTTGGGCGAGCTGACCCGCGGGATTGAAGTGGTTGAGTTTGCCTGCGGCATTCCGCATTTGATCAAAGGTGAATATTCAGCGGATGTAGGCAGCGGCGTAGACAGTTTTTCGTTGATGCAGCCATTAGGTGTGGTGGCGGGCATCACCCCGTTCAATTTCCCGGCAATGGTACCGATGTGGATGTTCCCTATCGCGTTGGCCTGCGGTAACACTTTCGTACTTAAACCACCGGCATTGGTGCCTTCGGCATCGGTACGGATGGCGGAACTGCTGAAAGAGGCTGGCCTGCCGGACGGCGTATTCAACGTGGTGCATTGCGCTAACGAAGACGCCGCGCAGCTGTGTACCGACCCGTACATTCAGGCGGTGAGCTTTGTGGGGTCGTCGGCCGTGGCGGAGCATATCTATACGACGGCCAGTGCCCACGGCAAACGGGTGCAGGCTTTCGGCGCGGCAAAAAACCAGGCCATCATTATGCCGGACGCCGACTTGGATGCGACAGTCAATGCCCTGATGGGCGGCGCGTTTGGCTCTGCCGGTGAGCGTTGTATGGCGTTGCCCGTTGCCGTGGTCGTCGGTGATGACACGGCGGATAAGCTGATTGCCAGGTTGAAGCCCTTGATCGCCCAATTGCGTGTGGGTCCTGGGATCCAGCAGGGCGGTGAAGAAAACGAAATGGGGCCATTGGTTTCCTCTGCTCACCAGAAGAAGGTACTGGGTTATATCGATCTGGGCGTCGAAGAGGGCGCAACGCTGGTCGCCGATGGGCGCAATTATCGGGTGCCGGGTTACCCGGACGGCTACTATGTTGGCGGCACGCTGTTCGACCACGTCAAACCGCACATGCGTATCTACCGTGAAGAGATCTTCGGACCGGTGCTGGGCATTGTCCGCGTACCGGATTACCAGACGGCGATCGATACGGTAAATAGCCATGAGTTTGGCAACGGCAGCGCCATCTTTACCAGTAACGGCCACTACGCGCGTCAGTTTGTGCACGAAGTGCAGGCTGGCATGGTCGGGGTTAACGTCCCGGTTCCGGTTCCGATGGCATTTCACAGCTTCGGTGGCTGGAAGCGCTCGGTGTTTGGGGCATTGAACGTCCATGGCACTGACGGCGTGCGTTTTTACACACGCATGAAAACGGCCACTGCCCGCTGGCCGGCGGGGCAACAAACGGTGTCTGAATACAGTATGCCGACGTTGGGTTAACGTCCTTATACCCTTCACAGTCACCCTGTAGGGGGCGAATAAATTCGCCCCGATGAATGCGGGCGCAGCATGCAGCGCCCCTACGATGATGCAACTCCAATTATTTTGGGTATATTTATTCTCAAAAGGGAGGATTTCCATGTCTTCACTACTTGCCAAGTGTCAGCAGCCGGACGATCAGGGCCGCATTCAGCATGTCACCCCAGAGAATGCCGGCTGGCGCTTTGTCGGGTTCGATGTTTATCGCCTTGAGGCAGGCCAATCGCTGCGCCTGGAAAGTGGCGACAAAGAGCTGTGCCTGGTGTTAGTCGCGGGCATCGCGTCCGTTTCCACCCTGCGGGCGGAATACCCGAGCATCGGCAAACGCATGAGCCCGTTCGAACGCACACCGCCTTATGCGGTATACGTGCCGCATCACGACAAGATTGAAGTGCGGGCGGAAAGCGCCCTGGAATTGGCGGTCTGCAGCGCACCGGGTCATGGCCACCTGCCATCGCGCTTGATCACGCCAGCGGAGGTCGGCGTCGAACGTCGAGGCAAGGGACGCAATCAGCGTCTGGTACACAATATTCTGCCCGATAGCGAACCGGCAGACAGTTTGCTGGTGGTAGAGGTGTATACGGATGAAGGCAATACCAGTTCGTACCCTAGCCACAAGCACGATCAGGAAGACTCGCCGGATGAAACCTATCTGGAAGAGACCTACTATCACCGGATTCAGCCGGAACAGGGTTTTTGTATGCAACGGGTGTATACCGACGATCGCTCACTGGACGAGTGCATGCCGGTGTATAACCGTGACGTAGTCAAGGTACCGCGCGGCTATCATCCGGTGGCGACGTTGGCCGGGTACGACAACTATTATCTCAATGTGATGGCAGGGCCGGTGCGGCTGTGGAAATTCACTTGGGAAAAAGACCACGCCTGGATTAACACCGACGGTTACCCGGCGGCTAAATAATCCTTATCAGGCCCGGTTTTCCGGGCTTGGCTATACCCAAAATAATTGGAGTTGCCTCCAGGCGGCAAGGGAGCTTATCCCGATGAGCTTACACTGGTCAGTGATTCGGGTAAGTGAATGCAGCCAACACAGAGGCAGCTTCAAGTATGACGGGTATATTACTCTTCTTTGGCGTTATTCAATGCCAGCGATACCGCCAGCGTCTGCGCCAGACACATTGACGCGACCTGGGAACGGAAACCGTCCACCTGTGCTTCACGCACGACAAAGCACACGTCGCTGAAGGCGGCCAGCGGGCTAACCTGGCTGTCGGTAATCGCGATTTGTTGTGCGCCGCTCTTGGCACCCAATTCAACCAGTTCCAGCGCTTCTTGAGCATAAGGCGAGTAACTGATGGCGATCACGACGTCATTAGGTTTCACCATGCTGAGCTGCTCGGTAAACATGCCGCCCAATCCGTCGATCAGAAATGCCCTGCGTTCCAGGTGGCGTAACGCATAGGTGAGGTAGGAGGCGACGCTGAATGAGCGGCGCAAACCAATCACGTAAATATTCTCGGCGTTGTTCAGTAACTCAACCGCCCGATCCAACTGCTCTGGGCTGGTTTGCATTGCCAACTGTTGTAACGCCTGAGCGTTGACCATGGTGAAAACGTTAAGGATTTCCGCCGGCTTTTCCGGTGCGACGTTATCGTCGGTCGAGGTCTGACGGAACAGGCGCGCCCGCTCGGTATAGTTGACGGTTTCTTCCATCAGGTGCTGGCGAAAAACCTGTTTCATTTCGTTGAACCCGCTGAAGCCAAAGGCATTGGCGAAGCGGATCAGGGTGGAAGGCGGGACGCTGGCCTGTGCGGCAATGGAGGCGACGGTATCGAAAGCAATGCTGTTACTGTTATCCAAAATGTAACGCGCCACCTGCTTTAAACGCTTGCTCAGCGTTTCATAGCGGTGGCGGATTTCGTCCTGTAACAGCGAAAGTTGAGTTGGGTTGTTCATCCATTCGGCTCGCAGTGTGGGCTAAGGCGTATCGGCCTGACGCCTGAATTATTGACATGACATTCTAACAGATGGAGTGGAAATTTCATTTCACCAAAAAGCGATTTATTCGATTGCAAGTTGCGTGACTTCACAGAAAACAGGCAAAAAAATCCCCTTAAAGCGGCGAAAATCCGTTTAAGGGGAGGGTTCTGCGCTTAAGGCTGGTGGGAAGTTGGGCGATATTGGTGCCAGAAACCGATCAGCGTCAGGTATTTTTGTTTCACCTGCTCAATTAACGCCGCGTCATCGAGTTCACCCTGCAACCAACGCCGTGAAGGTTGGCCGAAGATGGTGCGGCCAACGGCAAAACCTTTCACCCAGCGTGCGTCGGCAGCCGCAGCGAAGCCGGCCTTCAGCGTTTCTTCCGGTGAGTCCAGCCCCAGGATAAGTACGCCACGGCAGAAAGGATCGTTAGCGTCGATCAAGGCGCCGACCTGCTGCCAGTTCTCTGCACTCAACGGCGGCAATTTCCACCAGTCCGGCTTAATGCCCAGCGCGTAGAAATGTTGCAGCATGTCCAGATAATAGGTTTCGTTCTTGTCGGTGTTGCTTTCCGGCAGGATCACTTCCAGCAGCAGTTCATGGCCAGACTTGCAGCAACCGCGATACACATCGCTAATCAGCTCATCCTGTTCGCGACGCAGCTCAACGGCGTCATGTGGGTGGTAAAACACCAGACATTTCACCACGTGTTCCTGTGGCCAATCGATCAGTTGAGATCCAATGCTACCGTGTTCCAGCCGCAGCGGGCGTGAACCTGGCAGTTCGACTGGCCGACCGATCCACCATCCCTGACCGGTAATCTCGTTCAGTGCGGCCTGGCCATAGGTGGTATCGGCCAAAATCCCGCTATTACCCCGTAGCCCAGCCACTTCGGCGGCCTGTTGTGCCGCGGTCAGCAGCAGGGTCTTCAGTTTAGGGATGCGTTCTTCACTGACGTTGGCTTCTCGCGCCATATCCGCCAATTGTTTGCGATGATCAAAGGCGAACACGCACAGTTCGGGCCACTGCTGTTTACGCGTGGTGACCCGGTGAAGATGGTTAAGTCGCTCATCACGGTCAGGGCGTTTCACTTCCTGTTCGCGTTGCAGATAATCATCCAGTTCCTGTTTGCTGGGCATCGCAGGTGCGCAACCGTGGCGTGAAACCACCAGTGCGCCACAGGCATTGGCATAACGGCATGCCTGATCCCAGCCTTCATCATTCAAATAGCCACGTAGCAAACCCGACATAAAGGCATCACCTGCACCTAACACGTTCAGGACTTCAACTCGCACGCCGGAATGCAGTTTTACCTGTTGCCAGTCGGCGGCGATCTCGCCTTCGAACACTGAACAGCCTTGTGCGCCTCGCTTACAGACCAATGTCGCCTGTGTTGCCTTGCGCACGTTTTTCAGGGCGGTCAGGGTATCGGTACTGCCACCGGCAATATGAAATTCCTCTTCGGTGCCGACGACCAGATCAAAGTGGTGCAGCACTTCCTGCAGCTCGCGGGTCACTTTTTCTGACTCGACAAAGCGGGTTTCTCCGTCGCCCAGGGACGTCAGGCCCCACAGTACTGGCCGATAATCGATATCCAGTGCGGTGCGCAGTCCGTGGCGGCGGGCGTATTCCAGTGCTTTTAATACCGCGGCGCGGGTATTTGGGTGTGACAGGTGCGTGCCGGTAATAGCCAGCGCGCGTGATGACGCGATATAGGATTCGTCGATGTCGTCCGGCGTCAGCGCCATATCGGCACAGTTTTCGCGGTAGAAAATCAGCGGGAAGGTTTCCTGATCTTTGATACCGAGGATCACGAGCCCGGTCAGACGGTGTGGGTCAGTGATCAGGCTTTGTGTGTCGGCACCGACGCGTTGCAATTCTTCGCGCAGAAAACGGCCCATATGCTCATCGCCGACGCGGGCCAACATGCTGGACTTCAGGCCCTGGATTGCGGTGCCATAGGCCACGTTGCCGGAAGAGCCGCCGAGATATTTTGAGAATGTGCTGGCATCTTCCAAGCGTGCGCCGATCTGTTGTGCATAGAAATCGACGGCAATACGCCCGAGACAAATGACATCAAGCTGTTTTTCTTGTGTAGCCATACCCGTTTCCTTCTGTATTAAGCCAAACCCCGACTGCAAAGCATATTTCGAAGTATGAGGAATAAAAATTTCAATTTCAAGATTGAATGAAATTTATACCCCGGAAATGTGATGCATTTAAAACAGCCTCACTATCGCGGTTAAATCAGCGTAAAACAGCGCCCTGCTTGCCGGGAAAGCCTCCGCCAACGGCGGAGACAGACCTTGCATGACGGCCAGACCCTATCAAGGGTTGCGGTGATTTCAGCGACGACGGGCAGTCGGTTGCAACGGAGGAAAGGACGGCTAAGTCAGTGAATTATAAAGGCATGGATGAAACGGGGTTTTCATCATAATGCGATCTTTATCGCAAAATGAAATGTTTCTTCTGTAATGTGATTTTATGAAAAATATATTTGTTTATAATCGCTTCACGTTTCACATCGTCGCTTAAGTTGAACAATTCGCGTGAAAACGACAGGCATCACAGAGTTTCCAGGGTTCGGCACGCGAGTGGTGTCGGAGCGGGCGTGACTAATCTAAAAGGGTGAGTAAATGGGCAAGATTCGGTTAACCATGGCACAGGCACTCGTCAGGTTCCTCGACAACCAGTATCTGCTGGTCGACGGTGTGGAAACCAAATTCGTTAAAGGCATCTTTGCGATTTTTGGCCACGGCAACGTTCTCGGTCTTGGGCAAGCGCTGGAACAAGACAGCGGTGACCTGATCGTGCACCAGGGGCGAAACGAGCAGGGTATGGCTCACGCAGCCACGGGGTTTGCCAAGCAGAAACTGCGCCAGCAGATCTACGCCTGTACCTCTTCCGTCGGTCCGGGTGCCGCCAATATGATCACCGCCGCTGCCACCGCCACCGCCAACCGTATTCCTTTATTGCTGCTACCCGGCGATGTTTACGCGTCGCGTCAGCCAGATCCGGTGTTGCAGCAAATCGAACAAACTTACGATCTCAGCATTAGCACCAACGATGCCTTCCGCGCGGTGAGCAAGTACTGGGATCGTATTGTACGGCCAGAACAGCTGATGAGCGCCTGTATCAACGCGATGCGTGTGTTGACCGACCCGGCTGAAACGGGGGCGGTGACGCTGAGTTTGCCGCAGGACGTGCAGGGCGAAGCCTACGACTACCCTGACTATTTCTTCCAGAAGCGAGTGCACCGGCTCGATCGCCGACCGGCAACGGAAGGTATGCTGGCCGATGCCCTGGCGCTGCTGGCGACCAAACGCCAACCGTTACTGGTGTGCGGCGGTGGGGTGAAATACTCACAGGCTGGTCAGGCGCTGCGCGAGTTTGCCGAACGTTTCCAGATTCCGTTTGTGGAAACACAAGCAGGTAAGGGGACCGTGCCGTCCAACCATCCCTTTAACCTGGGGGGCGTTGGCGAAACCGGCTGCCTGGCGGCCAATACCCTTGCCCGGCAGGCCGATCTGGTGATTGGCGTGGGCACCCGTTATACCGACTTCACCACCTCGTCAAAATGGCTGTTCCAAAATGCCGACGTCGATTTTCTCAATATTAACGTCAGTGCCTTTGATGCCGGCAAGCTCGACGGCGTGCAGGTACTGGCCGATGCCCGGGAAGCGCTGTCCGCGTTGGCTGCGCTGTTGGCACCTTCCGATTACCGTGCGGGTTGGGGCAATGCGATTAGCGACGCGCGTCACGCTCAGCAACAAGAAACAGCTCGCGTTTACGCGGTGGAATACACCGGAGAGGGTTTTGTGCCGGAAATTGACGATCATCTCGATCGCGACAGCGTGTTTGCCGAGTTCATCGAAAAAACCGACTCGCTGCTGACCCAAAGCCGGGTTCTGGGGGTACTGAATCAGCATTTGCCGCAGGACAGCGTGATCGTGGCCGCCGCGGGCAGCTTGCCGGGCGATTTACAACGCGTGTGGCAGAACCATGGTGAGCATGGCTACCACGTGGAGTATGGCTATTCGTGCATGGGTTACGAAGTGAATGCAGCACTGGGGGTCAAACTGGCCGAGCCGCAGCGTGAGGTGTACGCCATGGTGGGCGATGGTGCCTTTATGATGCTGCATTCCGAACTGGTCACGTCGATTCAGGAAGGGTGCAAAATCAACGTCGTGCTGTTCGACAACATGACCAACGGGTGCATCAATAACCTGCAGATGGAACATGGCATGGACAGCTATACCACCGAGTTCCGCTTCCGAAACCCGCAGGGGGGCAAGCTTGACGGCAAGTTAGTACCGGTCAACTTCGCCATGCTGGCGGCAGCCTACGGCTGTAAAACCTACAGCATAACGACCGAACAGCAGCTGATCGACGCTTTGGCCGATGCCCGTCGGCAGACCCTATCTACCCTGCTGGATATCAAGGTGCTGCCAAAAACCATGGTGCACAAATATCTCAGCTGGTGGCGCGTGGGGGGAGCCCAGGTTGCCGACAATGAAAAAATTGTCGCCGTGGCTCGCAAGCTGCAAGAGAACATCGACAAGGCCCGCGACTACTGATTTACGCATTGCTTGATTACCCAGACCTTGCGTCTGCCGCAACTATTTGAAGAGGATAACGAAAATGACACTGAACATTGGGGTTATTGGCACCGGCGCAATCGGTCGGGATCACATTCGTCGCTGCAGCAAAGTGTTGCAGGGCAGTCGTATCGTGGCCGTCAACGATATCAACCGTGACAACGCCGCTAAGGTGGTGAGCGATCTGAAACTGGACGCCAAGGTTTATGACAAGGGTCACGACCTGATCAACGCGTCGGACGTGCAGGCGGTGTTGGTCACATCCTGGGGCCCAAGCCACGAAGAGTTTGTATTGGCAGCCATTGCTGCCGGCAAGCCGGTGTTCTGCGAGAAGCCGTTGGCGGTGACGGCTCAGGGATGCAAAAACATCGTTGAGGCTGAAGCAAAACACGGCAAACGTCTGGTGCAAGTGGGCTTTATGCGTCCTTACGATCAGGGCTACCGAGCGCTCAAGCAGGTGCTGACCAGTGGACAAATTGGTGAGCCGTTGATGCTGCATTGCGCGCACCGCAACCCGACCGTTGGCGAAGCTTACACCACGGATATGGCGATCACGGACACCCTGATCCACGAAATTGACGTCCTGCGTTGGCTGCTGGATGACGACTATGTTTCGGTACAGGTCGTGTTCCCGCGTAAAAGCCCCAAGGCGTTCCCGCACCTGAAAGATCCGCAAATTGTGCTGTTTGAAACCGCGAAGGGCACGCGTATTGATGTCGAAATCTTCGTTAACTGCCAATACGGTTACGACATCCAGTGCGAGGTCGTGGGTGAAAGTGGTATTGCCAAGCTGCCAGAACCTTCATCAGTGCAGATGCGCAGCGGTGCCAAACTGTCGACCGAAATTCTGACCGACTGGAAAGATCGCTTCATTGATGCTTACGACGTTGAGTTACAAGGCTTTATCAATGACGTCCTGGCAGGTTCGCTGACAGGCCCCTCCGCTTGGGACGGTTATGCGGCGGCGGTGACGGCTGATGCTTGCATAGCCGCGCAGCTCAGCGGTGAGATTGTCCCTGTGACCTTGCCACCACGTCCGTCGTTTTATAACAAATAGTGTGCTGACCGCCGTATCCACGTTTAACGAGGAATGACCATGAAGATCGCTTTTGATGTTGATGTCATCAGGGACCTGGGCATCACGAAAATGGTTCAGCAGGTGGCGGACTGGGGCTATCAATATATTGAGCAGTCACCGCACCCGCAGATCAATCCTTTCTATAAGCATCCGAAAGCCGGGCGTGAGGTCATGACGGAGTACAAAAACGTCCTGAAGGCTACCGGCGTGGAGATCTCCTCGTTTATCGTCGTTTATCGCTGGTCTGGCCCGGGTGAAGATCGCCGTCAGGCGGCAGTCAAAAATTGGCGTCGGATGATCGAAATCGCGGTAGAAATGGGTGTGCAGGTGATCAATACCGAACTGGCCGGCAATCCCAATGAGCCGGAAATCTGTGAAGAGTTGTGGTATCGCTCAATGGAGGAACTGTTGCCGATTATCGAGCGGGAAGGTATCCGCATGGAGATCCAGTCACACCCATGGGACTTCTGCGAGCTGAGCAACGAAACCGCGGATATCGTCAAGTCGCTGCGTAGCGATCACGTTAAATACCTCTACAGCGTTCCCCATACCTTCTACTACGACAAAGGCCAGGGTGACGTGGCTGGCATGTTGCAATATGCCGGTGAGGATCTCTCGCATGTGCTGATTGCCGACACCATGAACCATACCAAACACTGTCGCTATATCGTCAACCCGCCGGGTGTAGACGCCGCCGTACATCAGCATATGGGTATCGGCGAAGGGGAGGTGGACTTCGAAACCTTGTTCCAGACCTTGCGTGATATGGCGTTTGCGACCCGCAACTTTAAGGTCGGCGGCGAGTCGATTATCTGCACGTCACTGTTTGGTTACCCGGAAAGAATGAAAACCCAGGCTGTAGCGACCCGAGAGCGCATCGAAAAAGAGCTGTTGGGTAAATAATTTCCCGGCTGCGCGGGTGAAAATAGCCTACAGACGGGCTCTATACCCTGCGGCTTAAAAGACGACGGTATATTACTGAGGCTGAAAATGAATAAAGACAATGTAAAACTGGCCATCGCCCCGATCGGCTGGACCAATGACGACATGCCCGAGTTAGGTAAAGAGAACACCTTCCAGCAGTGCGTCAGTGAAATGGCACTGGCCGGGTTCACCGGTAGCGAAGTGGGCAGCAAGTACCCGCGCGATCCGGCCGTGTTGAAGCCGATGTTGGACATTCGCGGCATTCAAATCTGCAATGCCTGGTTCAGCACCTTCTTTGCCGATGGCCTGAAAGACAAAACTGTCGATGAATTCATTAACCATATGAATTTCCTGCATGCGATGGGGGCAAAGGTGATTGGCTGCTCCGAGCAGAGCAAGAGTATTCAGGGCACCACCAAAGGGGTGTTTGAAGAGAAGCCGTATTTCAGCGATGAAGAGTGGCAGCGGGTGGCCGACGGGTACAATGAACTGGCAAAAATTGCTGCCGACAAGGGGATGCAGGTCTGCCTGCACCACCATATGGGCACCGGCATCCAGACGACCGCAGAGATCGATCGTTACATGAGCATGGTGAACGACGACGTCTACCTGCTGTTTGATACTGGGCATGCTTACTATTCGGAAGGCAGCCAGCAGGCGATGATGGCGATACTGGAAAAATACCTGCCGCGTATTAATCACGTACACCTGAAGGACGTGCGTGATGAGGTTGTTGCAGAGGTGAAGGCCAACAAATTGAGCTTCCTCGACGGCGTGAAGAAAGGCACCTTCACCGTGCCGGGGGATGGGGTGATCGACTTCCTGCCGGTCTTTAAATTACTCGATGAGCGCGGTTACAAAGGGTGGATGGTGGTCGAGGCTGAGCAGGATCCGGCGTTGGCTAACCCGTTTGAATATGCGGTGAAAGCGCGTCGTTATATCAAAGAGACAGCCGGTATTTAACCGGGTTGAGAATGTCAAAGGGCGCTTGAGCAATCAATGCGCCCTTTTTAATGGGTATCAGCTCAGTGTTTTCCAGGTAGTGACGTGCTCACCAGGCCAGGGGGTGGCTGCGTAAACGCCACGGGCTATCGCTCGTGCCAACGTATCCGCTGCCAGTGCGCCAATTTGCAGCACCGCCAGTTCTCGGCTGCCCTCGACGTTGCGCTGCCCGGTGGATAAGGCGAATACCACGTCGCCGTCGAACGGGCTGTGCAGTGGGCGGATGGCGCGGGCCATACCATCCTGTGCCATGATCGCGACGCGTTTAAGTTCTACCCGAGTGAGGGCCAGATCGGTGGCGATACAGGCCAAAGTGGTGTTCTTTCTACCGCCTGTCGGCGCTTCTGGCATCCAGTCTTCGCCCTGACCGTGCAATTGCGCGAGCGCGGCTGCACCCCCGTTGCCAAACTCACCGTTGATTTCATAAGGTGTGGCCCAGAACGCACGGGTGCCCGGGGCAACGACGGAGCCCAGGCTGTTTACCGCCACCAGTGCACCGACGGTAGCACCATTCGCTGCAACGATAGAAGCTGAACCCAGGCCGCCTTTCAGCTTACCCATGCCGGTCATGGCACCATAACCCGCGCCAACGGTACCTAGCGGGAAGTCGAGACCCACTTTGCCGACGGCCTCTATCCCCAGTTGGCGATAAGGCGGGGTGAGCTGCCAGTCTTTATCACCTGCGTTGCTTAAATCGTATAGGCAGGCGGTGGGGACGATTGGGGACACCGGCACACCCGGTGCTGGACGAAGGGCGTAACCCCTGCCTTGCTGCCCCAGCCAGGCGGCCACCCCATCCGCTGCCGCCAGGCCATATACCGAGCCACCGCTAAGCACTAAGGCATCGATGGTCTGCACCAGATTATCCTCTCCCAGCGCATCGGTTTCTCGGGTGGCAGGGCCACCACCGCGCACGTCGACCGCGGCGATCGCCGGGTGATCCGGCAGGATCACCGTCGTGCCGGTTCGTACGCGGCTGTCTTGGGCGATGCCGACCCGTAGGCCAGGCACGTCGGTAATCAGGTTACGGGTGCCGGTACGTACGGCAGGAGAGGTTGGCATGGCAGCCCCCAAGAGTGCAGTAGGAGAAAGGATGCCAATAGCACCCGTTACGCAGGCCAGCGTTTGTACAAAGGTGCGGCGGCTGACGGCTAAGGGGCGGTATACCGCCCCTGATCTACTTTTGGCATCCTTCATGATGATGCGTTTTTCTGCTGTTCACCGCGAAAGCGTGCCATGTGATAGGAGTCTACCAGTTTGCCGTCGCGCATCGCATAGGCGCGGCTGGTGCCTTCAATGTCAAAGCCGAACTTGCGGTAGAGCGCAATCGCGGCCTGATTGTCGGTGAACACCGTCAGTTCGATGCGCTCAATGCCTGCCCAATTGTCGCAAAGGTCGATCATCGCCTTCATCAGGCTACTGCCAACGCCCTTGCCGTGGTGGCGGCTATCGACGCCAATGCCAAAGGTCGCCACATGGCGGCGGCGCACGCGCTGGTTCAGCATCACGCTCAGTTGGCCGACGACTTGCCCATCAATACAAGCCACCAGGTTGTGGGTGCCCGGTTCGAGATTGGCGAGGCGCTTGTGCCACAGCTCGATTGACGGTAGTGGAAGTTGTAGCGTGTCACGGTAGGCCTGTGGTTGAGAGTAAAGCTGATGCAGGGCTTGTGCATCTGTTGTTTCCACGTGACGAACTACGATTTCACTCATTACGCTGCTCCTTTGGCTTACCGGTTGAATAACCTCTGAATTTATCCGTTTATTGTGTCGAGTCAATATTATTACGTGTTGGTTAAAAAAACGCTTTACAGGTGCGAATGATAATGATTATTATTGCGATGCGTTCCGGGGAGAGTATCAACCTTTGATATCCTCACTGCGAAGGCACGACATTGCTCACATTGCTTCCAAGTATTACTTAGCCAGCTCGGGTGCTGGCTTTTTTTTTGCCCGTTTTCAGCCCGGCATGCCCTCAACAAATTCTCTGCCAATGGTTTCACCACTCCATCTAATTTTTTGAACAGAGGGATGAGTTTTTTACGCTTTCTTATTCTGCTGCCAGGACTAGACTGTAAAAAACATTGAGGAGAGTTGAATATGATTTATTTACGTAAGGCAGAAGATCGTGGTCATGCCAATCATGGTTGGCTGGACAGCTGGCACACCTTCTCATTTGCCAACTATTACGATGCTGATTTTATGGGGTTCTCGGCGCTGCGGGTGATCAACGAAGACATGATCGATGCAGGGCAGGGGTTTGGTGCTCACCCGCATAAAGACATGGAAATCCTGACCTACGTGCTGAGCGGCACGGTCGAGCATCAGGACAGCATGGGCAACAAAGAGCAGATCCAGGCCGGTGAATTCCAGATCATGAGCGCGGGTACCGGAGTGCGTCATTCTGAGTACAACGGTAACAACGATCGTCCGTTGCACCTGTACCAGATTTGGATCATCCCTGATCAGGTCGGGCTGGAGCCACGCTATGAACAACGCATGTTTGATGCGCCGCAGGGCCGTCAGTTGGTGTTGTCACCGGATGCGCGTGAAGGTTCGCTGAAGGTGTTCCAGGATATGACACTGTCCCGCTGGGCGTTGAATAAAGACGAAGAGGCGGCGTGCCCAATTGAAGCAGGGCGTCGTGTTTGGATCCAGGTGGTACGTGGCAAGGTTGTGGTTAATGGCCAGCAGGCCGGCACCAGCGATGCTTTTGCTGTGTGGGATGAAGCCGAGTTGTCGATTCATGCCGATGAAGACAGTGAAATCCTGCTGTTTGATCTGCCACCCGTCTGATTAAGCGGTAAATATCAAGGGCTCACAAGGTGAGCCCTTTTTGCGTTCAGCTTCCCAGTAACCAACAATATCGGCCCCGGTTTTTTTTTGCTAAAATGAGCGCCCATTCACGGTTAGCCAGTTCATTGATAATGAAGAAAAAACGGCCGGTACTCCAAGATGTCGCAGACAAGGTAGGCGTGACCAAGATGACGGTGAGCCGTTATCTGCGTAATCCCGATCAGGTTTCTGTCGCCTTGCAGCAAAAAATTGCCGTCGCGCTTGATGAGCTGGGCTACATCCCCAACCGTGCGCCGGATATCCTTTCCAACTCAACCAGCCGTGCTATTGGCGTATTGTTGCCATCGTTGACCAACCAGGTGTTCGCCGAAGTGCTACGCGGCATTGAGAGCGTCACTGATGCGCACAATTATCAAACCATGCTGGCGCACTACGGCTATTTGCCGGAGCGCGAAGAACAGCGCCTGACTTCGTTGCTGTCTTACAATATTGATGGCTTGATCCTGTCTGAGCGGCACCATACACCCCGTACCATGAAGATGATTGAGGTTGCGGGGATCCCGGTCGTCGAACTGATGGACTGCGTATCACCTTGTATCGATCTGGCCGTAGGCTTCAATAACTTTGAGGCGGCACGCCAGATGACCCAGCAAATCATCGCACACGGCCATCGGCACGTGGTGTACTTCGGTGCACGCCAGGATGAACGTACCCTTATCAAACAGCAGGGCTATGAGCAGGCGATGCGCGAATCCGGTCTGGAACCCTACAGCGTCATGACGGCACGATCGTCGTCCTATTCTGCCGGTGGTGAGCTGTTGCGCCAGGCGCAGCGCGATTATCCGCAGATTGACAGTATCTTTTGCACAAACGATGACCTGGCGATCGGTGCGACCTTTGAGTGCCAGCGACAAGGGCTGTCGATCCCCAATGACATGGCTATTGCCGGTTTCCACGGCCACGATATCGGCCAGGTGATGGTGCCAAAACTGGCGAGCGTATTGACGCCGCGTGAACGCATGGGCCAAATCGGCGCTGAACGCCTGCTGGCTCGCCTGCGTGGCGAAACGGTCAGCCCACGCATGGTGGATGTCGGTTTTACCGTGATCCCCGGCGGCAGCATCTGATCGGGTTTAACCCGATGTTTGAACGATTTTAATGATGAAAGCGCGCCGTTTGGCGCGTTTTCGTTCCTGCCTGTAAGTTTGCCGCCCGTTACCTTCATAAGTTTGATCTCTATCCCAGAACGCGAATTTTAGCCCGCCCCCCGGTTCCGGCAATCATGCTGTTACCGGTATCATGATACCGGTAACAATGAGTGTGCGGTTATCTTGCTCAAGATAGAACCTTTACCTCAGCACCACCTACAGCTCGTCTTCTAACACCGGGAAGAGCCTAAAAATACAACAAACGCGCGCTTTACGGCCTATCGTAAAGAGGGTCTGCGATAAAAAGGTTGGAGAAAAATTATGCCATTAGTGATTGTTGCAGGCGGGGTAGCGCTGCTGTTGCTGCTGATGATCCGCTTTAAGCTGAACGGCTTTATCTCTCTGGTTCTGGTTGCTCTGGCGGTAGGTATCGCTCAGGGAATGCCAGTCGATAAAGTGATCGGTTCCATCAAGGCCGGCGTGGGCGGCACGTTGGGCAGCCTGGCGTTGATCATGGGCTTTGGCGCCATGCTCGGCAAGCTGCTGGCGGACTGCGGTGGTGCTCAGCGCATTGCCACTACGCTTATCGAGAAGTTCGGCCAAAAATATATTCAATGGGCAGTGGTACTGACCGGGTTTACCGTCGGTTTTGCTCTGTTCTATGAAGTCGGTTTTGTGCTGTTGCTGCCGCTGGTCTTCAGTATCGCCGCTTCTGCACGCGTGCCGTTGCTGTATGTCGGCGTGCCGATGGCGGCTGCGCTGTCTGTGACCCACGGTTTCTTGCCGCCGCACCCAGGCCCAACGGCGATCGCCACCATCTTCCATGCGGATATGGGCAAAACGCTGTTGTACGGCACGCTGTTGGCTATTCCAACGGTGATCCTGGCAGGCCCGGTCTATGCCCGTTTCCTGAAAGGCATCGACAAGCCCGTACCTGAAGGCCTGTATAACCCAAAAATCTTCACCGAAGCAGAAATGCCAAGCTTTGGCATCAGCGTTGCCACCTCTTTGGTACCGGTGATCCTGATGGCACTGCGTGCGGTAGCGGAAATGGTGCTGCCGAAGGGCCATAGCCTGTTGCGCTTTGCCGAGTTCTTCGGCGATCCGGTCATGGCGACGCTGATTGCAGTACTGATCGCTATCTTCACCTTTGGTCTGAACCGCGGTCGTACCATGGATGAAGTGATGGGTACCATCACCGACTCAATCAAAATTATCGCCATGATGCTGTTGATCATCGGCGGTGGTGGTGCATTCAAGCAGGTACTGGTCGACAGCGGCGTAGAGAAATACATCGCCGCTCTGATGGAAGGCAGCAACGTCTCGCCGATTCTGATGGCCTGGTCCATTGCCGCCGCACTGCGTCTGGCGTTGGGGTCTGCTACCGTGGCAGCAATAACCGCGGGGGGGATTGTCGCACCGCTGATCGCGACTACCGGAGTCAGCCCGGAACTGATGGTGATTGCCGTTGGGTCGGGCAGCGTGATTTTCTCTCACGTCAACGATCCTGGTTTCTGGTTGTTCAAGGAGTACTTCAACCTGAGCATCATGGAAACCATCAAGTCCTGGTCGGTGTTGGAAACCATCATCTCAGTCTGCGGCCTGGTGGGCTGTTTGCTGCTGGCGACGGTCGTTTAATATATCCGCTGCCTTTTAAGTCGGTATATAGCGAGGTTATCCGGCACCCCCAGGGTGTCGGACATTCTTTGGAGTTTGGGGCGCATTTGATGGCGCAGGGGGCGTAACCCGCCGCCGGAACGTACATCTGATCCCATAAGGGCATGACATATGAGTAATTCACAGCACCACGTATTTATTCTGATGGGGGTTTCAGGCAGCGGTAAATCCGCAGTGGCCAACGCCGTCGCTCATGAAGCCAATGCCGCGATGCTGGACGGCGACTACCTGCACCCGCGTGCCAACATCAACAAAATGGCGGCCGGGCATGCGCTGGACGATAACGATCGCGCCCCCTGGTTGGCGGCATTAAATGACGCGATCTTTGCCATGGAGCGTACCAACGACGTTTCCCTGTTAGTGTGTTCCGCGCTGAAAAAAAGCTATCGTGACCGCCTGCGTGAAGGCAACCGCAACCTGCATTTCATCTATTTGAAGGGTGACAAGGCGGTCATTGAGGAGCGTTTGAAACAGCGTAAGGGCCATTTCTTCAAGCCACAGATGCTGGTTTCCCAGTTTGCCACGTTAGAAGAGCCTAACGAGCAAGAACAAGACGTGCAGGCGATCGAGATAGATCAACCGCTGGACGCTGTGGTCGCGGATACGCTCGCTTATATTCGGCGTGTTGCAGCCCAGTAAACCGGGCTGCCATTTTGTACCGGCGCCGAGCTGGCGCCAGTACCCCATTACAACTTCATATAAGCCCGCACGCCGTCCAGGAACATCTGGGTCGACAACATCACCAAAATCAGCCCCATCAGCCGTTCCAGCGCGCTGACCCCCTTGCTGCCCAGCAGGCGCAGGAACAGGTTAGACATCAGCAAGATAGCGGCGGAAATCCCCCAGGCAATCAGCAGGGCCCCCACCAGATACGAAATGTGGTTTGGATACTGGTGCGAAAGCAGCATCAACGATGCCAGAATCGAAGGCCCCGCAACCAGTGGGATGGCCAGCGGCACCAGGAAAGGTTCTTCACCGGCGGAAAGCCCGCTGCTATCGCCCTCTTGCGAGGGGAAAATCATCTTGATGGCGATCAGGAACAAGATAATCCCGCCGGAAATCGACACGGTCTCGGTACGCAGGTTGAGGAACGCCAATATTTTCTCGCCGGCAAACAGGAAAATCAGCATCAGCAACAGGGCGATCAGCAGCTCGCGGATCAGCACCATCCGCCGACGGCGCGGCTCCAGGTGCTTGAGCACCGACATGAAAATGGGCAAATTGCCCAACGGGTCCATGATTAAAAACAGCAAAACTGTGACTGAAATCATCTCTGTCATCATTACCTCTGGATCTGAAAAACACCTCGGTCATCCCGACGGCGTCCTTGCCTATAAGAAGGATTGCTGAGAATCGCTCACCCATCGAATAAATTCACTTTGCGCCTGCGCCGACATTTTGTAAGGTGGAGAGATATTGCACACAACTTATAGCAGTCATCCTCCAAGGCAGGACAGTCATTATGAAAAACGTTGGTTTCATCGGTTGGCGCGGAATGGTCGGCTCCGTACTCATGCAACGCATGACGGAAGAGCGCGATTTTGACGCCATTCGCCCGGTCTTCTTCTCTACCTCGCAACACGGTTCAGCGGCGCCGGTATTTGGCGGCCAGCAGGGCACGCTGCAAGATGCTTACGATGTTGAGGCGTTGAGCGCGCTCGACATTATTATTACCTGCCAGGGCGGCGATTATACCAACGAAATTTACCCGAAGCTGCGTGCAACTGGCTGGCAAGGGTATTGGATCGACGCAGCTTCTTCTCTGCGTATGCAAGACGACGCGATTATTATCTTGGATCCGGTCAACCGTGCGTTGATTCAGCAGGGTCTGGATAAAGGCATCAAGACCTTTGTTGGCGGCAACTGTACCGTTAGCCTGATGCTGATGTCTCTGGGTGGCCTGTTTGCCAATGATCTGGTTGAGTGGGCGTCAGTGGCGACTTACCAGGCGGCTTCCGGCGGCGGCGCGCGCCATATGCGTGAGCTGTTGACCCAAATGGGCATGCTGCACGCCGATGTGGCGAAGGAGCTGCAGGACCCGGCTTCGGCCATTTTGGATATCGAACGTAAAGTCACCGCCGCGACCCGCAGCGGTAAATTACCCACCGATAATTTCGGTGTGCCGCTGGCCGGTAGCCTGATTCCGTGGATCGACAAGCAACTCGATAACGGCCAGAGCCGCGAGGAGTGGAAAGGCCAGGCGGAAACCAACAAAATCCTGAACAGCGGTAGCCTGATCCCTGTCGACGGTTTGTGTGTGCGTGTTGGTGCGTTGCGCTGCCATAGCCAGGCGTTCACCCTGAAGCTGAAAAAAGACGTTTCACTGCCGGAAATCGAACAGATGCTGGCGACGCACAATGACTGGGTACGCGTGATCCCGAATGACCGCGAACTGACTATGCGTGAATTGACGCCAGCAGCGGTAACCGGGACGTTGAATACGCCGGTCGGCCGTCTGCGTAAGCTGAATATGGGGCCGGAATATCTGTCTGCGTTCACCGTGGGTGACCAGTTGCTATGGGGCGCGGCTGAACCGCTGCGCCGCATGCTGCGCATCCTGCTGTAACCTGAACCGTACTTCCCGGGGGCTGGCCTCTTTCAGCCCCCAAAAGCCTTATTTTCTTCCTTTTTCTCCGTTTCGGCGCGCTATGGTCTATGCCGTTGTAAAGGAGATAAAGCGCACCAGACATCGGTACACCTCCATGCGGGCAGCAGCGCAAAGACGTTGTCAGGCTGGCAGTTTTCTTAATGAAGAGTTTTCCTTGGTAATGGGCAATGTTTTTAACTGACATTAGCTATGCTTAAAGGACTGGCGGATAAATTTCAACCAGCGCTAAAAATAAGCATAAAGAGCGGAATTCGGACCGGGAAGGTGAGAATTGATCAATAACCGACCGCAATCACGCTTTAGATACCGAATGAATTGCATGATAACCAAAACGGCTATGGATTAAGCGTTATGCCCTGTGGATCTCAAGGTACAGCGTCTTCGTTGTAACCTGAAAGGCGATGGGCTTGCGCGGCCTCTTATAAATCATGCTCTTAATCTTAGGAAGAAGACTATGCCTGTACTTCCCGATCGTGACGTGATTGATCAGCTTTTCTCCGGCAACTCTGCCGATCCCTTTTCTCTGCTGGGCATGCATGCGGCTGATAACGGCCTGCAGGTACGTGCACTATTGCCTGACGCCAGTGAAGTCTGGTTGCTGGAACAGCAAACAGGCCGCCGGTTGGTACAGCTCAACTGCGACGATGAGCGCGGCTTTTTCAGCGCCACGGTCCCACGCCGCAAAACCCCGTTCCGCTATCAACTCGACGTCCGCTGGCACGATCACCAGCAGATCGTCGACGATCCCTACCGTTTTGGCACGCTGCTGCAAGATATCGATAGCTGGCTGTTGGCCGAAGGTACCCATTTACGTCCTTATGAACGCTTGGGTGCGCATCTCGCTACGCTTGATGACGTTGACGGTGTCAGCTTTGCGGTCTGGGCACCGAACGCCCAGCGTGTGTCGGTGGTCGGTGAGTTCAACTTCTGGGATGGCCGACGTCACCCAATGCGACTGCGCCGTGAAAACGGCATTTGGGAGCTGTTCCTGCCGGGGGTGAAAGCCGGGCAGTTGTACAAGTACGAAATCATTGATTGCTATGGCAATACCCAGTTGAAGGCCGATCCCTACGCTTTTGAAGCGCAGATGCGACCGGATACCGCGTCGCTGGTGGCGCCGTTACCTGCGGTGGTGGAAAACGCGCCAGAACGGCGGCGTGCGAATGATTTTGACCGACCGATTTCGATCTACGAGGTACATCTTGGCTCGTGGCGTCGTCACACCGACGATAACTTCTGGCTCAGCTATGGCGAACTGGCCGTACAGCTGATCGATTACGTTAAATATATGGGGTTCACCCATATTGAGTTGCTGCCGATTAACGAGCACCCGTTTGACGGCAGCTGGGGTTATCAGCCATTGGGGCTGTATGCCCCGACCCGGCGTTTCGGTACCCCGGCCGACTTTAAGGCGTTTGTGGCGGCCGCACACCAGGCAGGGATTAACGTGATCCTGGATTGGGTGCCGGGGCATTTCCCCAGCGATACCTATGGTCTGGCGAACTTCGACGGTACTGCATTGTATGAATACGCCGATCCGCGCGAAGGTTTCCATCAAGACTGGAATACCCTGATCTATAACTATGGCCGGCATGAGGTTCGCAACTATTTGGCGGGCAATGCGCTTTATTGGCTTGAGCGTTATGGCATAGATGCGTTGCGTGTCGATGCGGTGGCGTCAATGATCTACCGTGACTACAGCCGCGCCGACGGTGAGTGGGTGCCAAACTATTACGGCGGTAACGAGAATCTGGAGGCCATCGCCTTCTTGCGTTACACCAACCATACCCTTGGTAAGGAGCGCCCCGGTGCAGTCACGTTGGCGGAGGAGTCCACTGACTATCCGGGCGTAACGCTGCCGCCGGAATCCAACGGGTTGGGATTCCACTACAAATGGAATCTGGGCTGGATGCACGACACGCTCACCTACATGCAGTGTGACCCGGTGCACCGCAAGTATCATCACAATCAGATGACCTTCGGCATGTTGTACGCCTACACCGAAAACTTTGTGCTGCCAATCTCTCACGATGAAGTGGTGCACGGTAAAAAATCCATTCTCGATCGCATGCCCGGCGATGCCTGGCAAAAGTTCGCTAACCTGCGCGCCTATTACGGCTTTATGTGGGCGCACCCAGGCAAGAAACTGCTGTTTATGGGGTGTGAGTTTGCCCAAGGGCGCGAGTGGAATTTTGATAGCAGCCTCGACTGGCATCTGCTGGAAGGCTTAGATAACTGGCATCACGGTGTGCAGCGGCTGGTGCGAGATCTGAACCATTGCTACCAGCAACACGCCCCGTTGTATGAGCGGGATTACCGCCCAGACGGCTTCGAGTGGCTGGTGGTGGATGATCACGATAACTCGGTTTTTGCCTTTGCCCGCTATGACGCACATGGCAATGAACTGATCGTCGTCAGCAACTTTACCCCAGTCCCGCGCCATCATTATCGCATCGGTATTTCACGCGCCGGTGAATACCGAGAAATTCTCAATACCGATTCACACCATTATCACGGCAGCAATACCGGCAACCAGGGCCGCGTAGTGTCCGAGCAAACTGGCCATCACGGCCGCGAGCATTCTATTAGCGTGACCGTACCGCCGCTGGCGACCATCTACCTGCTGCGGGAGGCGCCATGACTGAGCTGACGCCGGGTATCGCCGCGCCTCTCGGGGCGCATTATGACGGTAATGGCATCAACTTTAGCCTGTATTCCTCCCATGCCACGGGCGTGGAACTGTGTCTGTTTGACGAACAGCAGCGCGAAATCCGCCTGCCGCTGACGACGCGGAGCGGCGATATCTGGCACGGTTACTTACCGGGTGGCAAGCCAGGTCAGCGTTACGGTTACCGGGTGCATGGCCCGTTCGATCCTGCGCACGGGTTGCGTTTTAATCCCAATAAACTGTTGTTGGATCCCGCGGCCCGGGCGGTAGAGGGACCCGTGGCGGACGATCCTTACCTGCACGGGGGTTATGATCGGCCGGATAAGCATGACAGCGCTGAATTGATGCCGAAATGCGTGGTGATCGACGAGGTTTACGACTGGCAAGATGATCGTCCCCCGGCCACGCCGTGGGGGAAAACGGTGATCTACGAGGCGCATGTGCGCGGTCTGACCCTGCAGCACCCGGATATTCCGCCGGTGTTGCGCGGCAGTTTCGCTGCGCTCGGCCATCCGGTAATGATCGCGTATTTCAAGCGCCTTGGCATCACCGCGCTGGAACTGCTGCCGGTCCAGCAGCACAGCTCCGAGCCACGTTTGCAGCGCCTCGGGTTGATTAACTACTGGGGCTATAACGTGCTGGCGCCTTTTGCGCCGGACAACCGTTATTCCAGTTTGCGGACAGAGATGACGCCGCTGCGTGAGTTTCGCGATGCGGTTAAAGCGCTGCACAAAGCCGGCATTGAAGTGATTCTCGACGTGGTGTTCAACCATAGCGCCGAGCTTGATATCGACGGGCCAACGCTGTCGTTACGCGGTATTGATAACCCGGGCTACTACTGGCTGACACCGGATGGCGGCTACGTGAACGATACCGGTTGTGGTAACACCCTGCGATTGGATCAGCCGCAAGGTGTGGCTTGGGTGATGGACTGCCTGCGTTTTTGGGTCGGCGAATGCCATGTTGATGGTTTCCGCTTTGATCTGGGCAGCGTACTCGGTCGCACGCCGGCGTTTGATCGTGATGCACCGCTGTTCCAGGCGATGCTGGCGGACGATCTGCTGTCGCGCTGCAAACTGATTGCCGAGCCGTGGGATATTGGCCCCGGTGGGTATCAGGTAGGCCAATTCCCAGGGCGCTTCGCCGAGTGGAACGATCATTATCGCGACGATATACGCCGTTTTTGGTTGCAGGACGGCGTATCGCTGGGGCAATTCGCCCAACGTTTCGCTGCTTCCAGCGATCATTTTAACCAACGCGGGCGTGCGCCGTACGCCAGCATCAACATGCTGACCGCTCATGACGGGTTTACCCTGCAGGATCTGGTCAGTTTTAACCGCAAACACAACCAACTGAACGGTGAAGGTAACCGTGACGGCAGTGATCGTAACTTTAGCAATAACCACGGTGTTGAAGGCCCGATTGCCGACGACGCCATTTTGCAACGCCGTAGGGCTAGCCAGCGGGCACTGCTTGCCACGCTGTTACTGTCCCAGGGTACGCCGATGCTGCTGGCCGGCGACGAGCATGGACACAGCCAGCAGGGCAACAACAATGCTTATTGTCAGGACAATGCTATCACCTGGCTCGA
The DNA here is from genome assembly GCF_058191755.1 of Serratia sp. CoH_122_TC_1. Lineage (NCBI taxonomy): Bacteria > Pseudomonadati > Pseudomonadota > Gammaproteobacteria > Enterobacterales > Yersiniaceae > Serratia > Serratia sp. CoH_122_TC_1. Next base: position 93,603 of record NZ_JBXWLA010000013.1, on the reverse strand, counting down.
CTGGGCCACGGCAGATGACTCACTCACCACGTACACCGCTGCATTGATCCGTCTGCGTCAACAAATCCCCGCTCTGCAGCATGACCGCTGGTGGCAGGAAGGCGACGGTAACGTGCAGTGGCTGAACGCGCAGGGGCAACCGCTCGGCGCACAACAGTGGGAGCAAGGGGCTCTGCAGTTGCAGATCCGCTTGTCGCAACGCTGGCTGGTGGTGGTAAACGCCACGCAGCAAGCCGCGGAGATGACGTTGCCCGACGGCGATTGGCAGCTTGTCGCCCCTTTTACTCAGGAAGATTCGCGGGCGGTTTTACCCGCCTGGAACCAGGCTGCGCACTCGATTTGCGTGCTGGTAAAGAAATAATAAAAGGAGTCAGCTATGGTTAGGTTTGAAAATAAAGACCCCCTGATGTTGGCACGCCAACTGCCGATTAAGTCTGTCGCCCTGATTCTGGCGGGGGGCCGCGGTTCGCGTTTGAAAGATTTAACCTCAACCCGGGCCAAGCCAGCCGTTCATTTTGGCGGTAAATTCCGCATCATCGATTTTGCCCTGTCGAACTGCCTGAATTCGGGGATCCGCCGCATTGGCGTGATCACCCAATACCAGTCCCATACTTTGGTACAGCATATTCAGCGCGGCTGGTCGTTCCTCAATGAAGAGATGAACGAGTTTGTCGATCTGTTGCCGGCACAACAACGCCTCAGTACCGAGCACTGGTATAAGGGCACGGCGGACGCGGTATACCAGAACCTGGATATCATCCGTCGTTACGAGGCCGAGTATGTGGTGATCCTGGCAGGCGATCACATCTACAAGATGGATTACTCGCGCATGCTGATCGACCATGTGGAAAAGGGGGCGCAATGTACCGTGGCCTGTTTGCCGGTGCCGCGCGAGGAGGCCAGCGAGTTTGGTGTGATGGAAGTAGACGAAAACGACCTGATCCTCGAGTTCCTGGAGAAACCCAGTAATCCACCGCCGATGCCGGGTAACCCGGATATGTCGCTCGCCAGCATGGGGATCTACATCTTCAACGCCGATTACCTGTTCCAATTGCTGGAGGAGGACATGTCTACGCCGGGCTCCACCCATGACTTCGGCAAGGATCTGATCCCGAAAATCACGGCCCAAAAGGCGGCATGGGCACATCCGTTCACGTTGTCCTGCGTCACGTCCAACCCCGATCTGCCGCCATACTGGCGCGATGTGGGCACGCTGGAGGCTTACTGGCGTGCCAACCTCGATCTGACTTCCGTGACGCCGGAGTTGGATATGTACGATCGCGCCTGGCCAATCCGCACCCATATGGAGCCGTTGCCACCTGCCAAGTTCGTACAAGATCGTTCCGGTAGCCACGGTATGACCATGAACTCGCTGGTATCCGGTGGCTGCATCGTCTCCGGATCGGTGGTGGTGCATTCGGTGCTATTCCCGCGAGTGCGGGTGAACTCGTTCTGCACCATCGACTCTACCGTATTGCTGCCCGACGTTAACGTCGGCCGTTCCTGCCGTCTGCGGCGCTGCATCATCGACCGTGCCTGTCATATTCCCGAGGGCATGGTGATTGGCGAAAACGCCGACGAAGACAGCAAACGCTTTTATCGTTCAGAAGGCGGCATCGTGCTGGTCACGCGCGAAATGTTGTCAAAGTTGTGAGTTAAGGTAGTCGGCAGCAATAACGACCCAACGGATTTTTAGTCGCGGCTAGGTGGCCAGGACGAGAAGCCCCGGGAGTTTACTCAGGTAAGCGACTGGGGCGAGTCAACACAGCCAACAACACAGCGGTTTTAAAGGCGAAGGGTAGACCTGCCGCCATATATAAACGGACTGATGGCTTGCACAACGCGGGATTAATAACAGCGGCAAGCCTGCTTTTCCAGAGTAATTTAGCCGATTCTCAGGAGTGATAATGCAGGTTTTACACGTATGTTCTGAAATGTTCCCCCTGTTGAAAACCGGAGGGCTCGCAGACGTGGTTGGCGCATTACCGGCGGCTCAGATCGCCGAAGGCGGCGATGTTCGGGTGTTATTGCCCGCTTTTCCTGACGTGCGCAACGGCATACCGGATTCGGTGCTGGTGGCGGAGATCGATTCGTTCGCCGGTCGCGTTGGCCTGCGTTACGGTACCTACCACGGTGTGGGCATCTACCTGATTGATGCCCCTTGGCTGTACGAGCGGCCGGGCAGCCCATATCACGACCAATCCATGAATGCCTATTCCGATAACCATCGGCGTTTTGCCCTGCTGGGCTGGATAGCCTGTGAACTGGCTAAGGGGCTGGATCGCTACTGGCGCCCGCAGGTGGTGCATGCTCATGACTGGCACGCCGGGCTGGCCTGCGCCTATCTGGCGGCTAACGGCCACCCTGCACGTTCCATTTTTACCGTGCACAATCTGGCCTATCAGGGGCTGTTTTCCGCCCACCACGTACCGGAATTGTGGCTACCGCCATCGTTCTACAATGTTTACGGTCTGGAGTTTTACGGCCAGATGTCATTCCTGAAAGCAGGCTTGTATTACGCCGATCACATCACTGCCGTTAGCCCAACGTACGCGCGTGAGATTACCCGACCGGAGTTCGGCTACGGCATGGAAGGGTTATTACAAGAACGCCAGCGGCAAGGGCGGTTGAGCGGCATTCTCAATGGCGTGGATGACAAGATTTGGGACCCGTCCCACGATCCGCGCCTGACCGCCCGCTATGACGCCGACAATTTGAAAAACAAAGCCAAGAACAAGCTGCACCTGCAAAAAGCCATGGGCCTGAAGGTGGACGAGTCGCTGCCGGTGTTTGCGGTAGTGAGCCGTCTCACCAGCCAAAAAGGGCTGGATCTGGTATTGGAAGCGCTGCCTGCACTGCTGGAGCAAGGCGGCCAATTGGCGCTGTTAGGGGCCGGTGATGCGGTGTTGCAGCAGGCGTTTTTGGCTGCGGCCGCGGACTACCCGGAACAGGTCGGCGTTCAGATTGGCTACCATGAGGCCTTTTCACATCGCATTATCGGCGGAGCGGATGTGATCATGGTGCCCAGTCGCTTCGAACCCTGCGGGCTGACCCAACTCTATGGCCTGAAATACGGCACGCTGCCGCTGGTGCGCCGCACCGGTGGATTGGCGGACACGGTGGTCGATTGCGCGCTGGAGAATCTGGCCGATGGCAGCGCCAGCGGATTTGTCTTTGATGATTGTGATGCCGCCGCACTGGGCAACGCCATTCGGCGCGCCATGGTGCTGTGGAGTAGACCTAAGCATTGGCGTCACGTCCAGCGCCACGCGATGAGCGTGGATTTTGGCTGGCAAGTCGCGGCAAAGGAATATTTGTCGCTTTATTCCCGTCATATTTGACGCTACCTCAGTGTTGGCTGCATTCACTTACCCGAATCACTTACCTGTGTAAGTGATTCGGGATAAGTTCCCTTGCCGCCTTGATGCAGCGCCAATTATTTTGGGTATATCAACACCTATTGTAATGCCCTATGAATTTCAAATTGCAGCCGGGTGGCCAGCTTACTCATCCCCAGATACTTACTTTAGTCAGTCACTGGGGTGTCAAATCTGTCGGGAACAGATTTGAACGCTGCTTGCAGCGGCCCCTTAAGGGGTGTGGCCCACGGATGGGCCACGTAACTGAGTGCAGGTAACACGGCTGTGGTTTGAAAGGCGACGGGCAGTCACGAACTTGGGATCGAAAAGCTATGACTTCACCGATTAGTTACACCTCACCCACGGTCAGTGTTGAAGCGCTGAAACACTCCATCGCTTATAAGTTGATGTTTATTGTCGGCAAGGACCCGGCTATCGCCAACCAGCATGATTGGCTGAACGCCGTGCTGTTCGCGGTGCGCGACCGCATGGTGGAACGTTGGTTACGCTCTAACCGTGCACAACTTTCACAGGATGTGCGTCAGGTGTATTACCTGTCGATGGAATTTCTGATTGGCCGCACGTTGTCCAATGCCCTGCTGTCGATGGGAATTTATCAGGATATCGACGATGCACTCAATGAGATGGGGCTGAGTCTGAGTGACTTGCTGGAGGAAGAGAACGATCCGGGTCTGGGCAACGGTGGGCTGGGGCGTCTGGCCGCGTGTTTTCTTGATTCGCTGGCAACGTTGGCATTGCCGGGGCGTGGCTACGGCATTCGCTATGAATATGGGATGTTCAAACAAAATATCGTCAATGGCCAGCAAATGGAATCGCCAGACTATTGGCTGGAATACGGTAATCCATGGGAATTCCCACGCCATAATACCCGTTATAAGGTGCGTTTTGGCGGTCGGATCCAACAAGAGGGTGCCAAGGCGCGGTGGGTGGAAACCGAAGAGATCATTGCTACCGCTTACGATCAGGTAATCCCCGGTTTTGATACCGATGCTACCAACACCCTGCGGCTGTGGAGTGCGCAGGCCAGTAATGAAATCAACTTGGGCAAATTTAATCAGGGCGATTACTTTGCGGCGGTGGAGGATAAAAACCACTCGGAAAACGTATCACGCGTACTGTACCCGGACGACTCAACCTCTTCCGGGCGCGAGCTTCGCCTGCGACAGGAGTATTTCCTGGTGTCGGCCACGGTGCAGGATATTCTCAACCGCCACTGGTTGATGCACAAAACCTTCGATAACCTGGTCGATAAGATTGCCATTCACCTGAATGACACTCACCCGGTGTTGTCTATCCCGGAACTGATGCACCGGTTAATCGACGAGCATAAATTTAGCTGGCTTGATGCCTGGGCGGTGGTGGAGCAGGTATTCTCCTATACCAACCACACGCTGATGAGCGAAGCGCTGGAAACCTGGCCGCTGGATATGATCGGCCGGATTTTGCCGCGTCACCTGCAGCTGATTTTCGAGATCAACGATCACTTCCTTAAACACGTGCAGGAGGTGATACCGGACGACAATGAATTACTGGCACGCGTGTCGATCATTGATGAAACCAATGGCCGCCGGGTGCGCATGGCCTGGCTGGCGGTGGTGGCCAGCCATAAGGTTAACGGTGTGTCCGCGCTGCATTCCGAACTGATGGTGCAGTCACTGTTTGCCGACTTCGCCCGTATCTTCCCCGATCGCTTCTGCAATAAAACCAATGGGGTAACGCCACGCCGTTGGCTTGGGTTGGCTAACCCGCCGCTGTCCGCCGTGCTGGATGACAGCATTGGCCAGACCTGGCGCACCGATCTCAGCCAGCTGAGTGAGATCAAGGCGAATGTTGATTACCCGAGCTTCTTGCAGGCGGTGCAGGCTGCCAAGCGAAAGAACAAGGAGCGACTGGCGACTTACATCGCCAAAACGCTGAATGTGGTGGTCAACCCAGATGCGTTATTCGATGTACAGATTAAGCGCATTCACGAATACAAACGGCAACTGCTCAACGTGTTGCATGTGATCACGCTGTATAACCGGCTGCTGGAGGATCCGGAAACTGAACGGGTACCGAGGGTAGTGATCTTTGCCGGTAAGGCGGCGTCGGCTTATTACGCCGCCAAACAGATCATCCGCCTGATCAACGACGTGGCCAAGGTGATCAACAACGATCCGCGGGTGCATACCCAACTGAAAGTGGTGTTTATCCCGAATTACGGTGTCAGTTTGGCGCAGATGATCATTCCGGCGGCGGATCTTTCTGAACAGATCTCGCTGGCGGGCACCGAGGCGTCAGGCACCAGTAATATGAAGTTCGCTCTCAATGGTGCGCTGACCATAGGTACGCTGGACGGTGCCAATGTCGAGATGCTGGAGCACGTGGGTGAGGAGAATATCTTTATCTTCGGCAACACCGCCGAGCAGGTCGAGGAGCTGCGACGCAACGGTTACAACCCGCATCTTTATTATGAGCAGGATCCCGAGTTGCATCAGGCGTTGACCCAGATTGCCACCGGGGCTTTCAGCCCGGAAGAGCCAAAGCGCTACAGTAATCTGTTTGATTCGCTGGTGAACCTGGGCGATCACTACCAACTGCTGGCCGATTATCGCAGCTATGTCGATACGCAGGATAAGGTGGATGAGGTGTATCGCAATCAGGATGACTGGACGCGGCGAGCGATATTGAATATTGCCAATATGGGCTACTTCTCGTCCGACCGTACCATTCAGGAATACGCAGACGAAATCTGGAACATCAAACCCATCAAGCTGTAATGCAAAAGGGCCGGATATCCGGCCCTTTTTACGTTTAGCGATTTACGATGCCAGAGACAGCGTTTTCGCTTTCGCGTGTTCCGCCAGCCAGGTTTTGACCCGTGCCTGCTGTGCTTCATCCAACCACATACCTAATTTGGTACGACGCCAGATAGCATCTTCCAATTCCACCACCCACTCTTTGTCGATCAGGTAGCGCAGTTCAGCTTCGTACAAGCCGTGGCCGAATTCTTCCCCCAGATCGCTGAGGCTTTTGGCATCGGCCAAAATCAGCTCGCTGTGGCTGCCGTAGGTGCGTGCATAGCGGCGAGCCAATGACTCAGGTAACCAGCTGTGTTCACGACGCAGTTTCGCCGCGTAGCTGTCGCGATCGCCACCGATGTCGCCACCTGGCAGTGAACCGTTTTTGGTCCATGCCGGGCCGCAGCCAGGGTAGTAGTGTGCCAGTTTTTCCATCGCATGCTCTGCCAGCTTGCGGTAGGTCGTCAGCTTGCCACCGAACACGGACAGCAGTGGGGCTTTACCTTGTTCGTCATGCACGTCCAGCGTGTAGTCACGGGTAACGGCCTGTGGCGAGTCTGACTCGTCATCACACAGCGGGCGCACGCCGGAGTAGGTCCAGACAATATCGTCACGGCCCAACTGCTTCTTAAAGTGGTCGTTATACACTTTCAGCAGATAGTTGATTTCGTTATCGTCGATCTTCACGTCTTTTGGATCGCCATGATATTCCACGTCAGTGGTACCGATGATGGAGAACTCATCGTTCCATGGGATGACAAAGACGATACGGTGGTCTTCGTTCTGCAGAATATAGGACTGCGGCTGGTCATGCACACGCGGTACCACGATGTGACTGCCTTTGATCAAGCGGATACCGTAAGGGGATTTCAGCTTCAGGCCATCATCGAAGAAGTGTTTCACCCATGGGCCAGTGGCATTCACCAGGCCCTTGGCACGCCAGGTGAAGGTTTTACCGCTGTCGACGTCAACCGCTTCCACCATCCACAGCCCGTTTTCACGCCATGCGCGGGTCACCTTGGTACGGGTACGGACTTCACCGCCACGTTTTTCGACTTCCTGGGCGTTGAGTACCACCAGGCGAGCATCGTCGACCCAGCAGTCAGAATATTCGAAACCGCGCTTCAATTCTGGCTTCAGCACCGATTCTGGTCCAAAGCGCAACCCCTTGCTGCCTGGCAGGCTGGTGCGTTTACCCAGGTGATCGTACAGGAACAGACCGATGCGGATCATCCAGGCTGGACGCAGGTGAGGCTGGTGCGGCAGGCGGAAGCGCATTGGGAAGGCAATATGCGGTGCCAGTTTTAACAGCACTTCACGTTCGGCCAGCGCCTCGCTCACCAGACGGAATTCGTAATGCTCCAGGTAGCGCAGGCCACCGTGGATCAGTTTGGAACTGGCGGAAGACGTAGCACAGGCCAAGTCTTGCGCTTCCAGCAGCAGAACGGACAGGCCGCGCCCGGCAGCATCCGCCGCGATGCCGGCACCGTTGATGCCGCCACCGATAACGATCAAGTCTTTGGTTTCCACGTCAACTTCCTCCAGATGTTCGAAATAGCTCTTTCATGTTCGTTTTCGCTCATGATTGTAATCAAAAACCAACAAACAAGCCAAGACTTAACCAAACAAAAACATTTAGGCGTGATAGAGGTAACAGTTTGATGATGGTAGTTATACAAAGTGAAGGGGTATTTTCGTTCTGGAACTGCAGGGTTCAGCAGGCTGAACCCTGTCTATAACGGCAGGTCTGGCGGGGCGGAGTGGGGTTAAATGAACGGTAAAAGACTCAGCACAACTCCAGCTGCACATCGTACTGTTCGATGATTTTCATCACGCTTGGCGGCGGCAGTTGATCGGTAAACAGGTAGTCGATCAGGTTCATATTGCCGAGGTTAACCATGGCATTACGGCCGAATTTGGAGTGGTCGGTCACCAGCATGACGCAGCGCGAGTTTTCGATAATTGCGCGTTTGGTGCGCACTTCGTGATAGTCGAATTCAAGCAGTGAGCCATCCATATCGATGCCGCTGATGCCCAGAATGCCGTAATCGAGACGGAATTGAGAGATAAAATCCAGCGTGGCTTCGCCCATGATGCCCCCATCACGCGTACGTACTTCACCGCCAGCCAGGATCAGACGGAAATCTTCTTTGGCGGTCAGCAGGGTGGCGACGTTCAGGTTATTGGTTACCACGCGCAGGTTCTTGTGATTCATCAGCGCATGAGCCACGGCTTCCGGGGTCGTGCCGATGTCGATAAACAGCGTGGCGCCGTCAGGGATTTGACTGGCGACGCGTTGGGCGATACGCGCTTTCTGTTCCGACCACATCACCTTGCGATCGTTATAAGCGGCGTTAACTGAGCTGGAAGGCAACGCCGCACCACCGTGGTGGCGCTGGATTTTGTTTTGATCGGCCAGGTCATTCAAGTCACGGCGAATCGTTTGCGGGCTGACGTCAAAATGTTCGACCAGTTCTTCCGTACTGACATAACCTTGCAGGCGCACCAGCTCGATAATTGCGTCATGACGCTGTGTTTGCTTCACGGTAATCCCCTAAAACGCCCGGCTTGTACCTGGCTGTTATTGTTCGTTGTGCGCGCGATGACGCGTGTCCCAAAATGCCATCAATAACCCTAACACTAAACCGGCAACGTGTGCCGCGTTAGCGATCGACATTCCTAAAATATCGAAATACCCGGCCACCAGCCACAGAACGGAAAACACCATCAGGCCGCGCGGCAGCATCAGGCCACGTTCCGGTGCCCGCTCCCCGCTGAGCCAGCAGTAACCCATCAACGCGTAGACCACGCCGGACAGGCCACCGAACAGGGCTCCGCTGAACAGCGACTGTGCCCAGCCGCTGAAGAAGGCCGAAACCACCGCCAATACGAACAGTTTGCCGGCACCGAGACGTTTTTCCATCGGACCACCGAGATACCACCACCACATCAGGTTAAAGGTAATATGCAGCAGTGAGAAATGCAGGAAGGCGTGGCTGACCCAGCGCCACAATTGCAGGTATTGGCTGCTGTCTTGTGGCCAGGACAGCCAGTACATCACGGTGTCGTCACCCAGTATTTGCATCAGGATATACACCGCAATGCACAGCACCATCACACTCAACGTCAGTGGCCCGGCTTTGCTGTACAGCGTTTGCAGATAGGAATAGCCCTGATAGTGGAGTTCGGCGTTGGTACTTCCGGCCTGCCAACTGGCCGCCCGATAGCGACTATTGAGCGGATCGACCAGGAACTGCTGGAGTTCGTGCTGTACTTGCTCCAGATGGCTGTCGTCAGCCAGCCAGATTTCTGCCGCTTCGTCAGTATTGTGCACCCTAAGCTCAATGTGTTGTGTCGCCATGTAATCGACAAAGGCCTGCGCCAGGCGGGGATTGGAGACGGCGATAACTCGAACCATAGGTATTCCGTTTAATGAGATGATTTTAGCCGTCGGTTTACCCCGGCGGCGTTGACGGCTGATTATACCGTCGAAATCCTGAGCGCAGGCAACGGATCTGCGTAAAACCAGCAAAAACACGCACTAACGACGCGAGAAAGAACCCCGCCGGCGGCGGGGAGAATTAGGCAGAGGTTTCAACGTCCTGCGGATACTGACGAGCCCAGGCTTCAAAGCCGCCGTCGATGCTGTACACCGCATCAAACCCTTGATGCAGCAGATATTGCGCCGCGCTGCGGCTGCTGTTGCCGTGATAGCACATCACCATCACCGGACGATCGAAGTCGTTCTGCTGCATGAAGGTTTGCAGGCTGGCGTTAGTAAGGTGAAAGGCGCCTGGCGTGTGCCCGGCTTCAAAACTTTGCGGATCGCGGATGTCGACCAGGGCGGCGCTGTCATCTTTCCAACGGCTGTGCGCCTGCTCAACGTTGATCGCTTCAAACTGTTCCATGACTTCGGACTGCCTCGTAATATGAATATGCCGCCATTGTAGTCAATTTCGCGGCAATTAAGACCAGAGCATTAATGTGGTTTTTAGGCGCCGTAGCCCATCATCTTCAGCAGTTGCTGCGCCTGTTGCACCGCCTCTTGACGATGGGCCACGCCCAGCTTCTGATACAGATTGCGGATGTGGGTTTTGATGGTGGTGGCCGCCACGTCCAGTTCGCCAGCGATTTGGTCGTTGCTGTAACCCGAATAAATCAGCCCCAACACCTGCCATTCACGCTGCGTCAGCGGGCTGGTGCGGATCAGTTCGGGTACCTGCGGATGGGTCAGCAGTTTATCGACGAAATTCTCGTCAAAATGCGCGAACTTATGCCGATGATGCTGGTTGATGTCGCGCAGAATACGCTGGGCGCGATGGTTTTCCAACTCCGGCAGCGTATTGAGTTGGATCAGTTGGCGTAGTTGCTGCGCCATCGCTTCGCCTTCAATGACGAAGTGGCTGATAAAGCCGGTGCGGCTGGCCAATGACAGAGCTTCCATCAGGACCTTTTGCGCGTCGCTTTTGCGCTCCATCTGCCAATAAAGCTGGTTGCTGAGCAACAGGTTACGGTTCAAATCGCTGACCAGCCGCAGGCGGCGGGCATTTTCGTTGAGTTCATCCAGCACCACTTCGGCTTCTTCATACTGACCCAGCATGATTTGCACCCGCGCGATATTACGCCACTGGCCCTGCATAAAGTGGTTATCCGCCATACCGGGTTTTTCCGTCTGGCGCAGCCATTGAGCCGCAGCGGCAGTATCGCCGGTCATCTGCCAGTGGATCACGCGTGGTTTGTCCGCGTTGGTGAGCCAGTCGCGGTGGTATTGGGTGCCGTGCAGCAGCACTTCGCACCGTTGCATATGCGCATTGGCATTATCCAGATCGCCACGCGCCAGCGAACACTTGGCCAGCATGGCGATACACTGCAACTGTTGCTGAGGCTGGTAGTTCGCCAGGATTTTTAGGCCTTCGCGAGCGGCATCTTCCGCTTCGTCCAGGCGCGCCCATGACCACAGGATCTGCGCGCGAATGCGCAACAGGAACTCATGCATCGGTAACTGTTCCAGATGCTGTTCACGTACCAGTTCAAAGGCTTTGTCCTGTGTTTCGTAAGCGGCCTGCAGGAAACCTTGAGCAATCAGGATCTCGCTTTGCTGCAACAGCGCCCACAGCGCGTAGTGGTAAGCCTGATGGCGCCGAGCCATTTGTTCCGTTTGTTGCATCATCGGCAGCGCACGGGCCAACTCACCCTTGCAATGATGGACTTCGCCGGTCACCGAGGTCGCGACGATGCGGCTGTAATAGCTGGAAAGCGGCAAGAACTTCAGCGCTTCAGTGGCCAAGCGTTCGGCCTCTTCCGGCTTACCTGCGTTGATGGCGACCTGTGCACGCAGGGCGTCAAATTCGGCATGCAGGGTGCGATCGACGTCAATTTTTTGTTCGCGCATTGCTTGCTCTGCGCGTTCCAGCAGCGTGTTCACTTCGATATAGCGGTGCTGGCTTTGTGCTAACCAGGCCTGCAGCAGCGCCAGTTTAGGATTTTGGATCAAGCGCTCATAGGGCAGTGCATTCAAACACTCTTCCAACAGGGCCAATTCACTGTGGTGGAACAGTGACCATGCGTGTTGCAGCAGAATATCACGCAGCATGCTGACATCACTGGCTGCCAGTGCATGATGAATCGCCTCCGCCGGGTAGCCCAGCGCCAGCCAACCTTCGGCAGCGGCGCGGTGCAGGCCCGGTAATTCCAACGCCAGCTCCCATTGGCAGCGTTGACGCAGGAAGGTGGCGAACAAAGGGTGGAAGCAGAACCACTCACCGCTATCGTCCATGCGGTGGATAAACAGCCCCTGGCGCTCCAGCTCTTCTAACCGTTGCTGGCCGTTGTCTTCGCCGGTCAGACGCACAATCAGCGCATCATTCATCGAGCGCAGTACCGAACAACGCAGTAAGAAGGCACGCGCATCGGCATCAACGTGATCCAGGACTTCGTCCACAAGATAATCGGACAGATGGCTGGCGTTCAGCCCGGCCAGGCGTTTGGCCGATTGCTGTGCGGAAGAGGTGGATTGCCGTGCGGACAGCGCAATCAGCTGCAGCGCAGTGGCCCAGCCTTCGACCTCATCACACAGGCGGCTGCTGTCTTGCTGTTCCATGGGGGCAACCAGACGGCAGTCGAAGAACTGCTTGGCTTCATGATGGGTGAATGCCAATTGCTGCGTGCCCATCTCCAATAACTGATCGCGCACGCGCAAGTTGGCGATGCCGAGCGGCGGCAGGGTGCGCGAAAGCAGGATCAGCGTCAGGTTTTCTGGTTGATGGCGCAGGAAGAAGCGCATGGCTTCGTGGATGACGTCGTTGGTGATCAGGTGGTAGTCGTCAATCACCAGGTATAGGGGGTGATGCCAATCAGAAAGTTCAATAAACACCTGGGCGAACAGCGCTGACAAACTGGCGTACTGATGCTTTTGGCTTAGCGCCTCGCTCTTCACACAGTGGCCACCGCTGGCGTGCTGCAACGCTGCGATCAGGTAGCTGGCGAAGCGCTCGGGTTGGTTGTCGCTTTCATCCAGCGAATACCAGCCTAAATCTGACTTGCCGGCCGCCCACTGTGCGACCAGCGTCGTTTTCCCGTATCCCGCAGGGCAATTGACCAATGTCAGGCGATAGTTGGCCGCGCTGGCTAATTTGGCCAACAGGCGATCGCGGATCACGGTATTTTGCAGCCGTACCGGACGGCTCAGTTTCGATGGGATCAGCATAGTATTCCAGAGTGAAAATCGCGGTGCCCGCCGCCGAGGCTTGCCCGATGGCGTTTATGTCATCACTACGCCTGCCGGGATCTGAGGGGGTTAATTATTTTATGGCTCGTAATTAATCCCCCTCCTAAGTTCTGACAACGTTAAACGTATTGCAACAAGGTTCAGCATTGGCTTGGAGTTATATTGCTATTGATCACACTTTTTTACGTTTGCAGGCAATTCCTTGCCGAATCGCAGTGCAGTGGCGCGGTTTGGTGACGCAGGTGCAGGAAAGCATTTCCGGGTGTGTGCGACACTACAGACGCTGCAATAACTATGCTAACGTTATTGAACAAGTTTTCACCGTATTCTCAGTGCTCGTCGCGTTCGTCGGTGGGCTTTTTTGCATGATGCAAGGGAGTCAAAAAGTGCCTGAGATCACAATTTTAGCTACGCCCCAATCCTCCTCCCCAGCTAATCCCCAAGCGGGATGATGCCTTCACGCTTTCTCCCCGGCACGATAACGGTAATTTGACCCACTTACTGGATAGAGAGTTTTCCTTATGTCACAGCCTACGCTTAAAAAGGATGCTTTTCTGGCGGCACTGACCCGTCAGTGGCAACAGTTTGGCCTCAGTTCCGCACAACAGATGACCCAGCACCAATGGTGGGAAGCGGTAAGCCGCGCATTGGCCGAACAGTTGGCAGCGCAACCGGCACCGCGCAAAAGCAGTAAGCCGCTACGCCATGTGAACTACATTTCGATGGAGTTTCTGATTGGCCGTTTGACGGCCAACAACCTGATTAACCTGGGCTGGTATGACACCGTCGAGCAGGCATTGGCGGAACAGGATATCAAGCTGGCAGATCTGCTGGAGCAAGAAACCGATCCGGCGTTGGGCAATGGTGGGCTGGGGCGTTTAGCGGCCTGTTTCCTGGATTCGATGGCAACGGTAGAGCAACCGGCCACCGGTTACGGGCTGAATTACCAATATGGCCTGTTCCGTCAGTCGTTCAGCGGCGGGCAGCAACAAGAAGCGCCGGATAACTGGCAACGGGAAAGTTACCCGTGGTTCCGTCACAATGCCGCGTTATCCGTCGATGTCGGCATTGGCGGCAAACTGGAAAAACTGGCCGATGGCCGCGAACTGTGGCGCCCGGCGTTTACCCTGCGCGGTGAAGCCTGGGATCTGCCGGTACTGGGCTTCCGTAATGGCGTGTCTCAGCCCCTGCGTCTGTGGCAGGCAACCCATCAGCATCCATTCGATCTCAGCGACTTCAACGACGGCAAATTCCTGCAGGCGGAGAAACAGGGTGTAGAAGCGGCCAAACTGACGAAGGTGCTGTACCCGAATGATAATCATCAGGCGGGCAAGCGTCTGCGCTTGATGCAGCAATACTTCCAATGCGCCTGTTCGGTGGCAGATATCCTGCGTAAGCACCATCTGGCGGGCCGCAAGATTGAAGACCTGCCGAAATTCGAAGTGATCCAGCTTAACGATACCCACCCAACCATCGCCATCCCGGAAATGCTGCGCATTTTGCTGGATGAGCACCAGTTGGACTGGGATGCGGCCTGGGCAATCACCAGCAAAACGTTCGCCTACACCAACCACACTCTGATGCCTGAAGCGCTGGAATGTTGGGATGAGAAATTGGTACGCAGCCTGCTGCCGCGCCATTTCTCCATCATTAAGCAGATCAACGCCAATTTCAAAAAGCTGGTGGATAAACACTGGCCGGGCGATGCCGCCGTGTGGGCCAAGCTGGCGGTACACCATGATAAACAGGTGCGTATGGCTAACCTGTGTGTCGTCAGTGGTTTTGCGGTCAATGGGGTGGCGCAGTTGCACTCTGATCTGGTGGTGAAAGATCTGTTCCCGGAATACCACCAACTGTGGCCGAACAAATTCCATAACGTCACTAACGGGATTACGCCACGCCGCTGGCTGAAGCAGTGTAACCCGGCGCTGTCAGGGCTGATTGATGAAACGCTGAAGGTGGAGTGGGCTAACGATCTCGACGCGCTGAAAGGGCTGGAGAAATACGCCGATGATGCGGCGTTCCGCCAGCGTTATCAGCAGATCAAACGTGATAACAAAGTGGTGTTGGCTAACTACGTGCACGACGTCATGGGGCTGAAGCTGAACCCGGACGCCATCTTCGACGTGCAGATCAAACGCCTGCATGAATATAAACGCCAGCATCTGAACCTGCTGCACATTCTGTCGCTGTACCGTCAACTGCGTGATAACCCGCAGCTGGATATTGTGCCGCGCGTGTTCCTGTTCGGTGCCAAGGCGGCTCCGGGCTACTATTTGGCGAAGAACATCATTTACGCGATCAACCAGGCGGCGGAAAAGATCAACAACGATCCGCTGGTGAAGGATCGGCTGAAAGTGGCGTTCATTCCTGACTACCGCGTGTCTGTTGCTGAACTGATGATCCCGGCTGCGGATATCTCTGAGCAGATCTCCACCGCGGGCAAGGAAGCCTCAGGCACCGGCAATATGAAGCTGGCGTTGAACGGTGCGCTGACGGTTGGCACGTTGGATGGCGCTAACGTGGAAATCGCCGAGCAAGTCGGTGAAGACAATATCTTTATCTTCGGCAATACCGTGGATCAGGTGAAGGCGCTGCTGGCGAAAGGCTATGATCCGCTCAGTTACCGTAAGAAAGACAAGCATTTGAAGGCAATCCTGGACGAACTGGCGAGTGGTGCATTCAGTCATGGCGACAAGCATGCATTCGACATGATGCTGCACAGCCTGCTGGAAGGGGGGGACCCTTATCTGGTGCTGGCGGATTTTGCTTCTTACTGCAAAGCTCAACAGCAGGTAGATGAACTTTACCGTGACCGTGATGAATGGACGCGACGTACTATTCTTAACACCGCGCGTGTCGGTATGTTCAGTTCGGATCGCTCGATCCGCGACTACCAGCAGCGTATCTGGCAAGCCAAGCGTTAAGGAGAGTGAATGGATCGCAAGGTCATCGATCAGGCGGCTGCTCAGGCGGGTATCGCTGCTGACTATATTAATGCTCATGGTAAACAACAGGCAATTGACGAGGACACCAAGCGTAGACTGCTAGACGCAATGGGGCGGGGTACGGCCCCGTTGGAAGCGGTAATGACGCCGCTTCCGGCGGTGAAGGTATTCTATGAAGGAGCGCCGGTGGCGTTACCGCTCGCGGGCAGTGGCGAATATCTCTGGGCGTTACAGCGTGAGGACGGCGGTCAACAACAGGGGCGTGCCAGCGCACGCAAAACATTTACCCTGCCAGGTGAGTTACCGACGGGTTATCACCAGCTGACGCTGACACAGGGTGAACAGCAGTGGCAGTGCCGATTGATTGTGGCACCGAAACGCTGCTTTGAGCCCGATGCCTTGCTGACCGGAAAAAAACTGTGGGGGGCCTGTGTCCAGCTTTACACCTTGCGATCCGATCGTAACTGGGGCATTGGCGATTTCGGCGATTTGCGGCAGATGGTTGAGCAAGTGGGGGAGCGGGGGGGCGCTTTTGTCGGGCTGAATCCGATCCACGCGTTGTACCCTGCCAACCCCGACAGCGCCAGCCCGTACAGCCCGTCATCGCGCCGTTGGCTGAACGTGATCTACATCGATGTCAACGCGGTAGAGGATTTTCAGCGCAATGACGCGGCACAGAAATGGTGGCTGAAGCCGGCCACGCAAAAAAAGCTGGCCCAAGCGCGCAACAGCAAGCTGGTGGATTACAGTACGGTAACGCAGTTGAAGCTGGCGGCGCTGAAGTTGGCGTTCCCGCTTTTCCAGGCGCGTAAAGCCGGTGACGGACTGCGTCAGGCATTTGAACAGTTTGTTATCGAGGGGGGTGACAGCCTGTATCAGCAGGCTGCATTTGACGCGTTGCATGCCCATCTTGCCGCAGAAGACACGAGTCTGTGGGGTTGGCCTGCCTGGCCGGAACATTATCAGCAAGGGGACAGCGCGGCAGTTAAGCAGTTCTGCCAGCAACAGCAGGATCAGGTAACCTTCTACCTGTGGTTGCAGTGGCTGGCTGCCAGCCAGTTTGCGGATTGTTTTCGTCAGAGCCAGCAACAGCACATGCCGATTGGTTTGTACCGCGATTTGGCGGTCGGTGTGGCAGAAGGCGGCTCGGAAACCTGGTGTGAGCGTGAGCTGTATTGCCTGAAAGCCTCTGTCGGGGCGCCGCCGGACATTTTGGGGCCACTGGGACAAAACTGGGGCCTGCCACCGATGGACCCGCACGTAATGGCAGCGCGCGGCTACCAGCCGTTTATCGATCTGTTGCGCGCCAATATGACCAGTTGTGGTGCGTTGCGTATCGACCATGTGATGGCGCTACTGCGTCTGTGGTGGATTCCTTATGGTGAAACCGCCGTTCACGGTGCCTATGTAAAATACCCGGTGGATGATTTACTGGCGGTATTGGCGCTGGAAAGCCAGCGCCATCGCTGCATGGTGATTGGTGAGGACCTTGGCACCGTACCGGTTGAGATTGTGGGCAAGCTGCGCGACAGCGGTGTCTATTCCTATAAGGTGTTGTATTTCGAACGCGACGGTGAGAATCACTTCCGTGCGCCGCAGGCCTATCCTGTGCAGGCCATGGCGACCATCACCACGCACGATCTGCCCACGCTGCGTGGCTATTGGCAAAGTGGCGATCTGCAGCTTGGCAACTCGCTGGGGTTGTATCCAGATGCCGAGGTCTTGAAAGAGCTGTTTGCCGATCGCGAACGTGCCAAGCAAGGGTTGTTGGACGGGCTGCATCACTATGGCTGTGTACCGCTGAAGGTGGGTAAAAAGGCGGCATTGTTGAAGATGAGCCCATTACTTAACCGGGGCTTGCAGCGCTATGTTGCCGACAGCGCCAGCGCGTTATTGGGGCTTCAGCCGGAAGATTGGTTGGACATGGCTGACCCGGTCAATATTCCCGGGACCAGCGATCAATACCCTAACTGGCGGCGAAAACTGACGCACACTTTGGAGGAAATGTTTGCCGATCAGCAGGTTAACCGGCTGCTTAAGGATTTGGACAAGCGGCGGCGTAAGGTGTCGGTAGGCTAATCATGGGTCCAAGATTGCATTAAAGATGAGATCTGAACACTATGATTCTTATCCTTAATGTTGGGATACCTGAATTAATTGGAGTTGCAGCCAGGCGGCAAGTGCCTCAATCCCCAGGAGCTTACTTTCGTAAGTGACTGGGGGGACGCACCTAGCCAACAACGCTGCAACTTCACGTCAAAAGGGTATCAGTAATAGGAGTGCTCGCCGCGCTGGTGTTCGGTCAGATCGCGCACGCCTTTCAGTTCAGGGAACTTCTGCAGCAGCTCTTTCTCGATGCCTTCCTTCAGGGTCACATCGACCATGGAACACCCGTTACAACCGCCGCCGAATTGCAGGATAGCCAGGCTGTCGTCGGTGATTTCCATCAGCGTCACACGGCCGCCGTGGCCTGCCAGCTGTGGGTTAATCTGTGACTGCAGCACGTATTCAACACGCTCCATCAGCGGGGCATTGTCATCAACCTTGCGCATTTTGGCGTTTGGCGCTTTCAGTGTTAACTGGGAGCCCAATTGGTCGGTGACGAAGTCGATTTCGGCATCGTCCAGATACGGTTTGCTCAGCTCGTCGATATAGGCAGACAGTTTTTCGAACTTCAGCTCGGTGTCTGTCGCTTCAACGGCGTCCGGCGGGCAATAAGAGACACCGCATTCGGCCGTAGGCGTACCCGGATTGATCACGAATACGCGGATTTGGGTGCCTTCCTCTTGGTTTGCCAATAGTTTGGCAAAGTGTTCCTGTGCAGTATCTGTTATACGAATCATGGCATTAGCTCGTTAGTTCAAATAGTTGACTTCTATACTAGGTTATAATACGCCCATTGCCGTGGCACTACAACGTGCGGCAAACGCACCAGATCTGTATTGATGCAACGCCCTGCCGCTGTAGTAGCTTAGCGATTTCCGCCACCGTGCTGCCCGTCGTGACCACATCATCCAACAAAGCAACATGCCGACCCATCAAGGGTTCATTGCAGCGGAATGCACCGCGCAAATTGCGCCGCCGCACACGAGCCGTTAGGTGCTGTTGTGGTGCGGTTTTACGTACCCGACTCAGGGCCGCGGGGAGATAGTCGCACCCTAACCAGTAGGCCAAAGGCCGTGCCAGCAGGTCGCTCTGGTTATAGCCGCGCTGCCAACAACGTTTTGCCTGTAAGGGTACAGCTAAAATGACATCGGGTCTGTTCAGATATTGCTCTCGATGTGCCTGTTGCCAGTTTAGTAATATTAGCCGTGCCAACAGCGGGGCCAGTTCTGGTGTGTGTTGAAACTTGAATTTTCCGATCAGCTGGCGCAGCGGGGCTTGATAGTCGCTGACGAACACCAGTGACTGCCAGGGGGGAGGTTGTTGCAGGCAGCGACCGCAGGGCCGCGCGGTGTCACCTGCAGGCAGGCCGCAACGTGGACAGCAAAGCGGTTTGGTGGGTAAATGACGCAGGCAGTAGCTGCAGATGCCGTGACAATGAAGGCGTAGTGGTTGTCGGCATAGCCAACAACGGCTTTGGATTGATAGCATAGCCGTCCTCCCTGACGGATGAGAATGAAGGACAATAACTGATGACTGCGTTGTACTGGCAAACCCTAGGTGAAGGCGATCGCGATCTTGTGCTGTTGCACGGGTGGGGGCTGAATGCGCAGGTGTGGAGTTGCATGCTAGAGCGACTGACGCCGCATTTTCGCCTGCATCTGGTTGATCTGCCTGGATATGGCCGTAGCCAAGGTTTTGGGGCTATGTCGCTTGAGCAGATGGCAGAGACCCTGTTAGCTGCCGCCCCGGCAAATGCCTGGTGGCTAGGCTGGTCGCTCGGCGGGCTGGTGGCCAGCCAGATTGCGCTCATGCAGCCGCAACGGGTACGTGGGCTGATTACCGTGGCGTCTTCGCCATGCTTTGCGGCTCAGGAAGACTGGCCAGGGATCCGCCCTGACGTGTTGAGTGGTTTTCAGCATCAGCTGGGGCAAGATTTTCAGCGTACCGTAGAGCGTTTCTTGGCATTACAAACGCTGGGTACGGAAAGCGCGCGGCAGGATGCCCGCTTGTTGAAGTCTGTGGTGCTTGACCAGCCGATGCCTGGCGTTGACGTTCTGAACGGCGGGTTGGAGATGCTGCGTACCACCGATTTTCGCGAGCCGCTGGCGGGGTTGACGCTCCCATTACTACGCATTTACGGTTATTTGGATGGATTGGTGCCACGTAAAGTCGCTGGTTTGCTGGATGTCATGTGGCCGCACTCGCCCTCTGTCATCATTGCGAAAGCGGCCCATGCGCCATTTATTTCCCATCCTGATGAGTTCGCAGAAATTATTTGCACCTTTGTGGCTGAAAACGGGATCCGACGCCAAAACGCACAATAAAGCGCTAAAAAAAGAGCCGCTTAGTGGATAAAAAATAAACCTGTTCAATACTTAGGGGGGTAACTGCGTTGGCTGGAAAATGAAAAAAACGCTCACGGTTTTTTCATTTTGACGTTTCGTCTCTGGGAAAACGGCTCTCGTCAGGGAAAGCAACGAGGTCTGAAGATGTCGCGGCAGCCGGTGTTATTACGCATTTACTCTGGACGGCTTTCATAATAAATAAATTATCCATTGAGAGGTATTGTAATGAAATCTTTGAAAATGATTATTGCCGCGTTGGTTGTGGGTTCAGTGTCCTTCAGCACCCTGGCAGCAACCATGCTGACCAAGGAAGATCTGGACAAGAACCCAGGTAAATACGAGAAAGTGGGTACCGTAACCACCACCGCCCAAACCACGTCGCCGATGGATGCGAAAGAGGAATTGTCCAAACTGGCCGATGAAAAAGGTGGGCAATATTACGTTATTCTGGCAGGTCGTGAGCACGGCAAGTTCAGCGCTATCGCTGACGTGTACAAAGACAAGAAATAACGATTGATTAAGAAGGGGCGCGCCTTTGTGCTGCGCCCCAATCTTCACTTCTTCAGACGATACACCACCGTACTGCACCCCTGGCCTTCCGGGCAGCTTTTGCAACTAACGCTTAGGCAGGCGCTGTTATCTTGCTCAATACGCTCCACTTTACCCATCGCCATTAACCGTTCCAGCATGGCCTGCACCAGCGGCAATGGGGTTGCCAACTGACGGCTGAGCTGCAGCGCCTGCACGCTGCCATGCAGCGCCAAGGCATCGCGGATCTGCAACAGGCTTGCCATCAGTGACAGTCACCCTTGCTGCCCTGGCAACAGGCCGCTGGGGTAGCATTGCCCAGACGCACGGTGACCCGGCTGCGAGCGCGACGCAGGCCAAACAAGATCAACAGATTGAACAGCACCACAATGGTGATTGCCGTCAGGCTGTACTGCGGGTGCTGGGCAAAAGTGGCGGTTTGATAAAATAGCGTGGCCAACGAGTAGGCGATATTCAGCCCCCAGAGAATGGAGAACGTCATCCAACCGCGGCTGGACTCACGGGCGATGGCTCCCATCACCGAGACGCAAGGTACGTACAGCAGCACAAAAATCAGGTAACTGTAGGCGGAAACCCCGGAACCGAATTTGCTGCTCATCACCCCCATTGAACCGACGTCCATTTCCCCGTCACCCTTACTCGCCTCAATCGGGTTGGACAGTACGCTCAGGCTGAACGTGTCTTTCAGACCCTGCCAGGTGGTTTCCACCGCACCGCCCAGTTCGTCCAACAGGTTAAAGTTAGCGGCATCAAACTCGGTATTATTGATGCGCTCGGCGGTGTACAGGGTGTTCAATGTGCCGACCACAACTTCTTTTGCCATAGCACCGGTCACCAGACCGACGGTGGCCTGCCAGTTATCGTTATGTACGCCCATTGGCTGCAGCAGCGGTGTCAGCACCTTGGATACCGACGCCAACGCGGAATCATTGATGTCATCTACCGGCTTGCCGCTGAACGAAAAGCTGTTCAAGCCGCCAATGAAGATACTGGCAATCACGATCACTTTACCTGCGCGCAGCACGAAGCCTTTCAGGCGTTGCCAGGTCTGCAATAGCAGGCTCTTCAAGTGTGGGACATGGTAAACCGGCAGTTCCATGACGAAGGGAGACGCTTCCCCACGCATGATGGTGTATTTGAGCACCAATCCGGTAAGGATCGCGACCACAATGCCGAGCATGTACAGTGAGAACACCACGCCTGCGCCGTCCTGACCAAAGAAGGCGGCAGCAAACACGGCGAAGATCGCCAATCGGGCACCGCAGGACATGAACGGGGCCATCATGATGGTAATTAAACGCTCCCGCTGCGCATCCAACGTACGGGCACCCATGATGGATGGCACGTTGCAGCCGAAGCCGACAATCAGGGGCACGAAAGATTTGCCCGGCAGCCCGAGCGCTTGCATCAAGCGGTCCATCACGAATGCCGCCCGTGCCATATAGCCGGAATCCTCGAGGAAAGACAGGAACAGGTACATCATGCCGATTTGCGGCACCAGTGGCAGCACGGTGTTGATACCGCCGCCGACGCCCTGAGCCAGGAAAATGGTCAGCCATTCAGGGAAATGCAGGGTGTAACCCAGCCATTGAATGCCCTGGATAAAGATCGCTGCCGAGCCGATATCGAAAATCGGCTGCAGGGCGCCGCCGAGGTTAATCGCCAGCAGGAACATCAAATACATCACCAGCAGGAAGATAGGCACGCCCAGCCAGCGATTCAGGATCACCTTGTCCAATGCTTCGGTCAGGCGGTTTGGCATGGCGTGTTGTGAGTTGCTGACCGCGTCACACAGGGAGGCAATCGACTGATAACGCGCATCGGCTATTACCAGTGCCGGGTCTTCCTGATGTTGCTGTTGGAGCGCCTGCCGAGCGGCCGGCAGCAGTGCAGCCGCAGGACCGGCTAAGGTATGACTGTAGATATCGCCTTCCAGCATTTGCAGGGCCAACCAACGGCGTTGCTCGTTTGGAAGGGTTTGCGGCATGGCATCGGTCAGCGTTGCCACTTCTTTTAGCAGGAGCTGCGGGTAGTTCACCAGCGCTTTTAATTCGTTGAACTGATGATTGTCGATCATTTGCTTGAGCACACCAATGCCGTCGGCTTTGGTGGACACCAGCGGTACCACTGGGCAGCCAAGGCGGGCAGACAGCGCAGCGATATCAATCTCAATCTTTTGGCTTCGGGCGATATCCAACATATTCAGCGCGACAATGCAGGGAATACCCAGTTCCAACAGTTGCAGCGTCAGGTACAGGTTACGCTCCAGGTTGGACGCATCGACCACGTTGATCAGCAAATCGGCGTCGCCACTGAGAATGTAGTGGCAGGCGATTTGCTCATCGAGTGAGGTTTGTTCCGAGATGGTGGTCAGAGAGTAGGTACCGGGAAGATCAACCAGTTTGACCTGTGACTGTGGTGTAGTGAACAGGCCCTCTTTACGCTCTACCGTCACGCCTGCCCAGTTACCGACCCGCTGGCGCGCCCCGGTAAGCTGGTTGAACAGCGTAGTCTTACCGGAGTTGGGGTTGCCTATTAAGCCAATAGTGAGTTTTTTCATAATTTAGCGTGATATCAGTCAATGGAAATGGGGCCAGGCGATGCGCATGGCCAAGGCAAAATGGTTCAGGATCAGGATTGGCCGTCGAGCAGAATCAAGGCCAGATCCTTTCTACGCAGCACCAGGCTGACGCGGCGAGTTTTGATTTCTATCGGGTCGCCCAATGGCGCGACGCGGACGACCTCAAATGACGACCCCGGTAGCATGCCGAGTGAGAGAAGTTTCTGGCGATAAGCGGGGCCAATGTCAGTAGCGAAGCCGGCAATCTTATATGACCGTTTAGGCAGAAGATGCATATAACCTTCTCTGAGCCCTTGTTATTGGGCTGGTGATGATAAAAGAACGTTCTAAAGGAAATGCCGCAGTAACCACACAGGGTTACCGACGTTTTCAATCCATGAGGCTATGCAGTGAACACGCAAAATAATAATAGTGAGAATAATTATCGTATTCAATACAAAAAATAGGGGTATTGGTAACCAAAGGTTGTAGCGATCACATTTAGCGCTCAGGGTTGCCTGGCAGGACTCTTTTATCACCCGGTTTCGTGGGGTGCAAATGCGAATGGCGAGTTAAATCAGTTACGTAATTGCAGCGTTTTTTTCTACTTTGAAAAAATTAGCGACAGATTCGGCAGCTTTGATCCGACAGCGTCAAAATCCGTATTTATTTGGCAACATTTCTCGGGCTGAATACGAGCAGTAACCATTTGTGTTTAGCAGGGAAATACTGAAATGAGAACGCGGTGTTAATAACGATGTTAACAAATGGCTATTCACCCCTCTTTTATGGCGTAATGCACCCGAATATTATTTCCGCCGGGAAGATCAAAAAAATTGCAGCTTTATTGAGGCGGGTCAAAAAAGGCTGGGGGATATTTTTGCGGGAAAGGGCGGAGTTAACTCCGCCCTTGGTACCTTTGGTCGTTCAAATTTGCGGCGTCTTTAGCCTTTTTTGCCAAATGCTGCCGCCAGTGCATCACCCATTGCGCTGTTGCCCGCAGGTGTGTTGCCGCCACGCGGCTTGGCCTTATTAGCCGGTGCACGGGTTGCATTGTCTTTGGCCGGTGCGGTATTGCCGCCCCGGCGCGGAGACCCTTCGCCCGGTTGCTCATCCAGACGCATGCTCAGCGCGATACGTTTGCGCTGCAGGTCAACGTCCATCACCTTCACTTTAACGATGTCGCCGGCTTTCACCACGGTATGTGGATCTTCGACAAACTTGTCCGCCAGTGAGGAGATGTGCACCAGGCCATCCTGGTGAACGCCAATATCGACAAAGGCACCGAAGTTGGTGACGTTAGTGACCGAACCTTCCAGAATCATCCCCGGCTGTAGGTCATTGAGGGTTTCAACGCCGTCGGCAAAGGTCGCCGTTTTGAATTCAGGACGCGGGTCGCGGCCCGGCTTCTCCAGCTCTTTCAGGATGTCGGTTACCGTCGGCACACCGAACTTCTCGTCGGTGAAGTCGCCGGCTTTCAGGTTACGTACGGCAGCCGGGTTGCCCATCAGATCTTGAAGCGCTTGCTGGGTGGCGGCCAGAATGCGTTCGACCACGGGGTAGGTTTCCGGGTGAACCGTTGAGGCATCCAGCGGGTTATCGCCGTGGTTGATGCGCAGGAAGCCAGCGCACTGCTCAAAGGCTTTTGGCCCCAGGCGGCTGACCTTTAACAGTTGTTCACGGTTACTGAAGCGGCCGTTCTCATCACGCCAGGTAACGATGTTTTGCGCCATCATGCGTGTCAGGCCAGCCACACGGGTCAGCAGCGGCACGGAGGCAGTATTCAGATCGACACCGACGGCGTTTACACAGTCTTCAACAACGGAGTCCAGCTTTTTCGCCAATTGGCTTTGGCTGACATCGTGTTGATACTGGCCGACACCGATGGATTTCGGGTCGATTTTTACCAGTTCGGCGAGGGGATCTTGCAGACGGCGGGCGATGGAGACGGCACCACGCAGCGAAACGTCAAGGTTAGGGAATTCCAGCGCCGCCAGCTCGGAAGCGGAGTACACCGAAGCGCCAGCTTCACTGACGATCACCTTTTGTGCTTTGACCTCGCTGAACTGCTGTTGCAAGTCAAGGTAGAAACGCTCGGTCTCGCGTGATGCGGTGCCGTTACCGATAGCAACCAGCTCCACTTTATGTTTGATACACAATGCAGCGACGATCGCGGCGGCTTTAGCGGCCTGACCGGTGTGCGGGTAGACAGTGTCGGTGGCGACCAGCTTGCCGGTCGCATCCACGACAGCGACTTTTACGCCGGTACGCAAGCCGGGATCCAGCCCCATGGTGGCGCGCATGCCGGCAGGTGCCGCCATCAGCAGATCATGCATGTTACGGGCGAAGACGTTGATCGCTTCGTCTTCCGCACGTTCGCGCACCGTACTCATCAGTTCGGTTTCCAGATGCAGCAGCACCTTGATGCGCCAGGTCCAGTTGATCACCGCTTTACGCCAGGCATCCGCCGGGGCGTTATTCAGGCGCAGATCGAGGTGGCTGATGATGATTTGCTCCGCCTGGCTTTCGCGCGGGGCTTCTTCAAACTGGGGATCGGCATTCAGTGCCAGTTGCAGTACACCTTCGTTGCGGCCACGGAACATCGCCAGCGCACGGTGTGACGGCACCTGAGAAATAGGTTCGTGGTGATCGAAGTAGTCGCGGAACTTGGCGCCAGCCTCTTCCTTGCCTTCCACCACTTTGGAGACCAGATGTGCGTGTTTCCACAAGTAGTTACGCACCTTGGCCAACAATGCAGCATCTTCGGCAAAGCGTTCCATCAGGATATAACGCGCGCCGTCGAGGGCGGCTTTCACGTCTGCAACGCCTTTGTCTGCGTCAACGTAGCCTTCGGCCAGTTGTTCTGGTTGCTGCTGAGGGTCCTGCCACAATGTGTCCGCTAAAGGCTCCAGACCGGCCTCTATCGCGATCTGACCGCGGGTGCGGCGCTTGGGCTTGTAGGGCAGGTAAAGGTCTTCCAGTTCGGTTTTGCTTTGCGTGGCGGTGATCGCCCCCGCCAGCTGTTCGGTCAGTTTGCCCTGCTCGTCGATCGATTTAAGGATGGTCTGACGGCGGTCTTCCAGTTCACGCAGATAACCCAGGCGGGTTTCCAGCTGGCGCAGTTGGGTATCGTCCAAACCCCCGGTGACTTCCTTACGATAGCGTGCAATAAAAGGCACGGTATTACCTTCATCCAGCAGACGGATGGCGGAGTCAACTTGCTCCGGCCGGGCCTGCAGTTCTGTTGCAATAATGCGGCTCAGTGGGTCATTCATAAGTCTGGTATCTGTTGAGAACGGTGAGTAAACAGGGGGACAGTTATACGGATTGATCGGGGAAAATGCCAGTGGAGCAGGCCGCCTCTCGGCAGTCATGACGCGCAAAGCGGCCTGTACTGCGGCGGTGGGCGACCGCTCGGATAAAACTGAAATCTTATTTAACGTACTCAATCTCGTTCACATACCACAATGCATCACCCACAGGGGTGTTGACGGTGGCAGCGTCACCCACTTCTTTTTTCAATAAGGCGCGGGCCATGGGTGAGTCGATGGAGATGTAATCGCGGCGACCAAAAATCTCGTCATAGCCGACGATGCGAAAGCGTTTAATTTCACCGCCCTCGTTTTCCACTTCAACCCAGGCGCCAAAGAACACTTTGCCTTCTTGTTGCGGTGAGTAATCGACAATCTTCAATTGCTCGAGGCATTTGGTCAGGTAACGCACCCGGCGGTCGATTTCCCGCAGCCGTTTCTTGTTGTACTGATAATCGGCGTTTTCACTTCTGTCGCCGAGGCTGGCTGCCCAGGTCACTTTCTTGGTGACTTCGGGCCGTTCTTCGCGCCAGAGGAAATCCAGTTCCTGTTTTAGCTTGTCATAACCTTCACGGGTTATCAGCTGCGTTCTCATCGTTTTTCCGCCTTCATGAGCATATCAAAGGGAAGGGAGTCATTGCGTTGGCAGAGTGTCGCACAAACTCACGCCGGGCTGTAGGCTGCCGTTGCATAAAGAAATGTGAGTTCAACCATCCGCAGTGCGCAAAATTGCTGGCGCTCGCGTTTCTTATCGCGCTGGCTGAGTTACACTGCGAATCAAATACCGGGCGTGCCCGTTGGGCGAAGAGACAGCGATCATAAATTTAACCAATGAGCATCGGGATTTTGGCGAACCTTCGCGGGCATTTTGATGAAAATTGTTGATAAATGGGCAAAAGAATAAGCTTTGTAACAATTTCGTCTAGAATATATACCATTAAACGCTGTCCGAAATGACAGGGTTTTTTAACAATATTCACGTCAGGCAATAAAGCCTTTGGGAGTAATACAATGCAAGAGAATCATAAGATTCTGGTCGTCGATGATGACATGCGCCTGCGTGCGCTTTTAGAGCGTTATTTAACCGAGCAGGGTTTTCAGGTTCGCAGCGTCGCCAACGCTGAGCAAATGGATCGCTTGCTGACACGTGAATCCTTCCACCTGATGGTGTTGGACCTGATGCTGCCTGGCGAAGATGGGCTTTCCATCTGCCGTCGTTTGCGCAGCCAAAGCAACCCTATGCCGATCATTATGGTGACCGCCAAAGGTGAAGAAGTCGACCGTATCGTTGGCCTGGAAATTGGTGCCGACGATTACATTCCAAAACCGTTCAACCCGCGTGAACTTCTGGCCCGTATCCGTGCGGTTTTACGCCGTCAGGCCAATGAACTGCCGGGCGCCCCTTCACAAGAAGAGGCGGTGATAGCCTTTGGCAAATTCAAACTGAACCTGGGTACTCGCGAAATGTTCCGCGAAGACGAGCCGATGCCGTTGACCAGCGGTGAGTTTGCCGTGCTCAAAGCGCTGGTAAGCCATCCGCGTGAGCCGCTTTCACGCGATAAGCTGATGAACCTGGCTCGTGGTCGTGAATACAGTGCAATGGAACGCTCCATCGACGTGCAGATTTCTCGTCTGCGTCGCATGGTTGAGGAAGATCCCGCGCATCCACGTTATATCCAGACCGTTTGGGGTCTTGGCTACGTCTTCGTCCCGGACGGCAGCAAGGCATGAGGCGATTGCGCTTTTCACCGCGTAGCTCGTTTGCCCGAACCCTGCTCTTGATCGTCACCTTGCTGTTCGTCAGCTTGGTGACGACCTATCTGGTGGTGCTAAACTTTGCCATCTTGCCCAGTCTGCAGCAGTTCAACAAGGTATTGGCCTACGAAGTTCGTATGCTGATGACTGACCGGCTGCAACTGGAGGATGGCACCTTGCTGGAAGTGCCACCGGCATTCCGCCGCGAAATCTATCGTGAACTGGGAATTTCTCTCTACACCAACTCGGCGGCGGAGGAGAGCGGTCTGCGCTGGGCGCAGCACTATCAATTCCTCAGTCAGCAAATGGCACAGCAACTGGGTGGGCCGACCGACGTTCGTGTGGAAGTGAACAAGAACTCGCCGGTCGTGTGGCTGAAGACGTGGTTGCAGCCGGATATTTGGGTTCGTGTCCCGTTAACTGAAATTCACCAGGGCGATTTCTCGCCGCTGTTCCGTTATACCCTGGCGATCATGCTGCTGGCGATAGGTGGCGCTTGGCTGTTTATACGCATTCAGAACCGTCCTCTGGTTGAACTTGAGCACGCCGCTTTGCAGGTCGGCAAAGGCATTATTCCCCCGCCGTTACGTGAGTATGGCGCATCCGAAGTGCGTTCGGTCACGCGGGCTTTTAATCAGATGGCGTCGGGCGTCAAGCAGCTGGCGGATGACCGTACGCTGTTGATGGCGGGGGTCAGCCACGATCTGCGCACACCGCTGACGCGCATTCGTCTGGCTACCGAGATGATGAGCGCCGAAGACGGTTATCTGGCGGAGTCGATCAATAAAGACATTGAAGAGTGTAATGCCATCATTGAGCAGTTTATTGATTACCTGCGCACCGGCCAGGAAATGCAAACGGAGCTCTGCGATCTGAATAGCATTCTGGGCGAAGTGGTCGCGGCCGAGAGTGGTTATGAGCGGGTTATCGAAACGGCCATGGCACCAGGTGAACTGATGATGAATGTGCATCCGCTGTCGATCAAGCGCGCGGCAGTCAACATGGTGGTGAATGCGGCACGTTACGGCAACGGTTGGATCAAAGTCAGCAGCGGTCGTGAATTGCAACGCGGTTGGTTCCAGGTGGAAGACGACGGCCCAGGCATTAAACCTGAAGAGTTGAAACATCTGCTGCAACCCTTTGTCCGCGGTGACAGCGCGCGCAGTACCAGTGGCACCGGTCTGGGCTTGGCTATCGTTCAGCGCATTATAGATGGGCACCATGGCGCGTTGGAAATAGGCACCAGCGAACGTGGCGGGCTGTTGATCAGGGCGTATATTCCGTTACCGATGGAGAGAAAAGAGTCGTCTAACGGGCATCAGGCAGCAAAAGACAACGCCTAATCCCTGACAGTGTAGCTGCCCTGTCAGGGTTTTCTGCTCATGACGTAGTATTCCGCCGCATCTTCATGCAGACGACGGTCTGTACTTGCCTGCCAAGGGTCGATTAATTCAATTCCGCAATGGATAAAGTCTTTGGTATTACGCGTGGCCAGGGCGGCACCGTAATGCAGGCAGGTCGCGGCAATTTGAGTATTCACCCTGCTCATTAACCGGCCCTCACGCTGATTTTTACCCATAAGTTCCGCATATTGCAGTGCGCAGAGTGTATCAAAGGGCAGAGTTTGCTCGTCAAATCTTATCTGTACCGCCTCCGCCAGCTTATGTTTGAGTATGCGCTGCCGTTTCCCATCGGGCATACAGGCAACGCCACCGAATAACTCGGCGAGAACTATCGCGCTCAGATAAAGTTCATCGTTGTCTTTTTCATTCAGCCATGTGAGGACGTTGTAGTGTGGGTTGGGGCGCAACGTTTCTGCAATCACATGGGTATCGAGAATAATCATACCTGGTCGTCGTCAAAGGTGGCCGTGCGGGGTGGCGTTTCATCATGCGGCGGGATCTCCAGCTCAACACCGCCCAACTCGGCAAAGTGTTGATGCATCCAGGTGCCCAAACCATAGCGCGGTGGTTGTTTCACTAAGGCCTGTTTCAGAATAATTCGTGCTTCCTCTTCCATGGAATGGCCGTTTTTCGCTGCCGAGATCCGCAGTAACTCCTTTACTTCGTCGTCCAGATTTCTAACGGTTATGGTCGCCATTGAACCCCCTTTGCTATCAATGATTGCACTGCATTATTACCACTTTGGCCTGGCTAAAAACAACCATCAAAAAAAAGGCGTGGTATCCACGCCTTAGCTGAAGCTATAAAGAAGGTATTACAGTTTTGGACCGGCGCTGACCAGGGCTGCGCCCGCTGGGGTGTCGGTGTATTTGTCAAAGTTGGTGACAAAACGCTCGGCCAGATCCTGTGCTTTCTCTTGCCATTGCTCAATGCTGGCGTAAGTGGCGCGTGGGTCCAGGATATCCGGGTTAACGCCTGGCAGTGAGGTTGGCATCGCCAGGTCGAAAATAGGCAGAGTAATGGTTTCTGCCTTATCGATTTCACCGCTGAGGATCGCGTCGATAATGCCGCGAGTATCCTTAATGGAGATGCGTTTGCCGGTGCCGTTCCAACCGGTATTGACCAGGTAAGCCTGAGCGCCGGCCGCTTGCATGCGTTTCACCAGCACTTCAGCGTACTGCGTTGGGTGCAGCGACAAGAAGGCTGCGCCGAAGCAGGCGGAGAAGGTTGGGGTAGGCTCGGTTACACCACGCTCGGTACCGGCCAGTTTGGCGGTAAAGCCAGACAGGAAGTGGTACTGAGTCTGGTTAGCTGTCAGGCGAGATACCGGCGGCAATACGCCGAAAGCATCCGCGGTCAGGAAGATCACCTTGGTGGCATGACCCGCTTTGGAAACCGGCTTCACAATATTCTGGATGTGATAGATCGGGTAGGAAACACGGGTGTTCTCGGTTTTCGACCCGTCGTTGAAGTCTATTGTGCCGTCAGCCAGAACGACGACATTTTCCAGCAGCGCATCGCGTTTGATGGCGTGATAGATATCCGGCTCCGCTTCTTCAGACAGCTTGATGGTTTTTGCGTAGCAGCCGCCTTCAAAGTTAAACACGCCGTCGTCATCCCAGCCGTGTTCGTCATCGCCAATCAGTTGGCGTTTTGGATCGGTGGACAGGGTGGTTTTACCGGTGCCGGACAGGCCGAAGAATACGGCCACGTCACCTTTCTCGCCCACGTTGGCCGAGCAGTGCATGGAGGCGATGCCTTTCAGCGGCAACAGGTAGTTCATGATAGAGAACATACCTTTTTTCATTTCGCCGCCGTACCAGGTGCCGCCAATCAGTTGCATGCGTTCGGTCAGGTTGAAGGCGACAAAGTTTTCCGAGTTCAGGCCCTGTTGCTGCCAGTTCGGGTTAGTGCATTTGGCGCCGTTCATGACAACGAAGTCTGGCTCGAAATCCTGCAGTTCTTCGTCGGTCGGGCGGATGAACATGTTTTTAACGAAGTGCGCCTGCCAGGCTACCTCGGTAATAAAGCGGACTTTCAGACGGGAGTCGGCATTGGCGCCGCAGAAGGTATCCATTACAAACAGGCGTTTGCCGGAGAGTTGCGTGGTGACCAGTTGTTTCAGGTTTGCCCAGGTTTCCGGGCTAAGGGGTTTGTTGTCGTTTTTACCTTTACCCTGATCGGCCCACCAGACGGTGTCGCGGGTGATGTCGTCACGGACGATGTACTTATCTTTCGGGGAACGGCCGGTAAAAATACCGGTGTCGACGGATACAGCACCCAGCTTGGTTACGACCCCACGCTCAAAACCTTCCAGAGATGGGTCTGTTTCTTCCTTGAACAGCAAGTCATAACTCGGGTTGTGAACGATTTCGCCAACGTTATGAATCCCATAAGCGGCCAGATCCTGAGGGGTTATACCTTTAACACGCATGTCACTACTCCTTGGTCACA
Organism: Serratia sp. CoH_122_TC_1; assembly: GCF_058191755.1. Classification (NCBI taxonomy): domain Bacteria; kingdom Pseudomonadati; phylum Pseudomonadota; class Gammaproteobacteria; order Enterobacterales; family Yersiniaceae; genus Serratia; species Serratia sp. CoH_122_TC_1. The sequence goes on along the minus strand of NZ_JBXWLA010000013.1, from coordinate 61,285 downwards.
GAATTTCTGGCGCCAATTGTAGGGATTCAGCCGCGAGTAACCGCGATAGGTATCAAATAATTAACGTTTTAGTCGGTTTTTCGTTACGTTATGAGAGATAGCACACGGAAAAAAGCAAACGTGCAAACGGCGTGAGCAGGCGGGCGCTGGGTGCGCCCGCCGATATGAGGTGCTACTTAGTGCAACTGGTCGCTTTCGCCGGTGTTACCGGTGTATAAAGCAGCCACATCCATGGCATCGAAGACATAGTGATTGCCGCAATAATCGCAGTGCATATCAATGTTGCCATCTTGCTCCAGCATTTGAGCCACTTCTTCCGCTGGCAGCGTGATTAATGCATCGGCGCAGCGTTGACGTGAACAGGTACAACGGAAGATCACGTCTTGCGGTTCATACAAGGTGACTTCTTCCTGATGGTACAAGCGATACAGCACTTCGTTGGCGGGCAGGCCGAACAGCTCTTCGCTTTTCACCGTGTTGGTCAGTTGCACCAGATGATCGAAATCATCGGCATTGCCGTCCTGCGCTGGCAACACTTGCAGCAGCATGCCGCCTGCGGCCGGTTGACCTTCGGATTCACCGGTACGGATGAACAGACGGGTTGGCAGCTGTTCTGACTGACGGAAGTAGGCTTCGAGGCATTCAGCCAGTGTTTCACCTTCCAGTGCCACCACGCCCTGATAGCGTTCACCCTCGGTTGGTGCGATGGTGATGACCATGACGCCATTGCCGATCATCTGGTGCAGCGTGCTGTCATCGGCGACTTCGCTTTGTACGCGAGCTACACCGCGCATTTCCTGGCGGTTGTTGCCGTTAATCACCGCCAGTTTCAGCGGGCCGTCGCCTTGCAATTGCACGGTGATGTCGCCGTCGAACTTCAAGGTGGCGGTTAGCAGGCTGGTGGCTACCAGCAGTTCACCCAGCAGTTTTTTTACCGGAGCCGGGTAGTCATGGTTGTTCAGAACCTGCTGATAGGTTTCGCTGACGGTAACCAGCTCACCGCGCACCGCGTAGTTTTCAAACAGGTAACGGTGCAATTGGTCATGGTTAGACATAGTTTTCTCTCATTGCGGTGAGGGTTTATTCCTGCTCACCAAATTTAAATTTAATCAGGTCACGCCGCTCTTTCTTGTCTGGACGTCTGTCCGGATGCGGCATGGTCAGCGCATTCATCTTGCGTGCGAGCGCCACTTTTTCTCGGTTGGCGATGCTGGTCTCAGTTTCCTGATACATTTGCTGCGCCTCGTCGGCGCCACGCCGTTGGCTGTTTAACGCCAGTACAATCACCGTGCGTTCTTCATTACCTTGACGCAATTTGATCTCGGCGTTGAGCTCAACAAGCTTGCTCGGCTTTCCGCGCTGTCCGTTGTAGTGCACCTTGCCGCCATCGATCATGTCCCGCGCCAGCGCACGGGTCTTGTAGAAACGTGCCGCCCAAAGCCATTTGTCCAGCCGGACGCTGTCCTCACGTGTTTCTTTATCTTTCATTCACTCCCCCTTGGCCAGCGCCGGAATCAATAGGCGGTAATCGCGCATTGACGGGTAATGCTGGAAGGTTTTCTCCGCCATGCTGGAGTCCGGGTTTTGTACGCCCAGGCAGTAGCGAATGCCGAAGGTGCGGGCCGCATCCAAAATGGGTTCACCGTCGTCGACAAACAGCGTGCGCTGAGGATCGAAACCGGTGTGCTGCTGTACTGCCTGCCACAAACGCTGATCTTCTTTCGGATAACCAAATGTGTGGGTAGAAAGTAATAAATCAAGGTGTCGATCTAAACCGGTATGCTCAATTTTTACCGCCAGGCTGTGTGGATGGGCGTTGGTCAACAAAATAGTCTGATGACCTGCCGCACGTAATGCCTGTAAAAACGGTTCGGTATCTTCACGCAGACGGGCGCGGCTGCCCACTTCACTGGTCATGCGGTAAATATCAAGATCCAGCCGCTCACTCCAGTAGTCGAAGCAGTACCAGTTCATGGTGTGCTGCACCGCCAGATATTCCTGATGGATAATGCTACGCGCTTCTTCAAAGGGAATCGCGCGCTGCTCGCTCAGGGCTTGTGGCACCAGACTGAGCCAAAAGTGGCTGTCGAACTCCAGATCGAGCAAAGTACCGTCCATATCCAGCAGTACGGTATCAATCTCTGACCAGTCAAATTTGGGAACCATGAAAACTCCATAGGCGAACCGCCTGCGGTCCGCAGGATCAGTGGATAGCCTAACATAAGCAGATGACAGAGCGCAGACCGACGAATGTGGTTTAGGGCATTGGCCTTAATGACATCGGGGAGAGCTGCGGGTTAAAGCAGCTTTCGTAGTAGCGCTGGATATCGGTGATTCTGTGTTGATTGCTGCGGCGACGTTCTATGAGTCGCCAGGTGTTGTAACCCAGAATGACGGCGACCGCGAGCAGTAGCAGACTGGTGCCGAGAAAACGCCAGAGCGTGATAATATCCGGCTCGCTGTGCAGCGCAATGTGGCGCGTGCCGTTGGCATCTACGCTGATATTGGTGATGATGCCCTGCGCTTCAAACGGCGTGTGCAGCAGCATGCTGGACAGGCGCTGCAGCTCATTCCATTGGTCAAGTGCATTGTACTCGTTTAGCGGCACGGTCGGTTGCGGGTGATTCACCAACTGCTTACCTTCGTCGCTGCTGATCAAAAAACCGCCGGGTGGTGGGCTGTTGAGTGCAGCAGCAGCCTGTCGCGTTTCGTTGTACACAAACGACGAGGCGGCAACTTTGGCCAGGCTTTCCAGGGATTCGGCACTTACCGGCCGCAGCAGCACGTTAACGCCTTGCAGCGCACCCGATTTGGCGCGTTTGACCAGCGTGGCCCAGTTTTTAACGTTGCCCAGATTCACCAGTGCGTTCTTCAGCCGGACGCAGTCATTGTCCGTTTGGCACAGATCCTGCGTTTTCAGCACAATATCGGAAAAGTCATCCAGCAGGATCATGCCGGATTTTTCAATGGCGCTGGCCAACTGTGGATTGAGCTTTTGTTCTGTGCCGTCAGGGTGTAACTGGGCATTGACCGTTGCCAGCAGTGCCGAGGCCTTGTCGATGACTTCCGACTCTGGCTGCGGCAATGGTGCGGCATTGTTCCAGTAAATACCTGAACAGTCGAAAGGCATAAAGTTGGCGTCACGCGCACCATTGACCAGCGGCGGCACATAACACATACCGTTGCCTTGGGCTTTCAGGGTATCCCCGATCCGCAACGTCGCACCTTCCAGTGCTTGTACGGTGTTCACTTCAATTTTCTGCGCGCCCTGTAACCAAGCCATGCTTAGCTTGAGCGGCAGGCTCAGTGGGATATAGGTCAACAACAGTACCAGAACCAAGAGCGAACTGGCCATCAACACTGCGTTTCTTCCCCACTGCTGAAGCGGGAAGTTTTTGACCTCATCATGCAGCGAAAGGAACCGCCCCTGGCGCAGCACCTGGCGGTTAAGATAGATGTCTACGTCAGTCGTTTTACCCAAGTCCTGGGTGATGTAAGGCTGCCAGTGCGGCGGGTAAATCAGATCGATAATGCCGAGCGAGATGTTGCTGATCTGCCCCTGGTTGGATTCACCAAACAATCCCCAGCGCTTGGGCGTGCCCCGTAGGCAGTGTACTTCTTTCAGCTCGCGTGCAGATGGCCGGCGGAACAGATTCCAACAGCCCCAGGCGATCATCAGCACGGCGACGATAATCATCCAGGGGATGACCACGACCGGGCTAATCAGGCTGAAGAACAGCAGTAGCAGGGCCGCTGAAATGATCGCGGCTTCTTTGATGCCGTTCGGACGATTTAGCGCATGCTCTTCCTGGGTTTCCTTGCGGATATTGACCAGCTCGACGTGCTCGCTTTCTTCCTTGCGGATCGATGCGTTTTGGCTCGGCGCCGCCTTCACCACCGGCGGCTGTGGCCGATCGTGAATATGATCTTTCAGTGAATGGCCATTGAGCGAGATCACCAGCGGCAGCGTTTGGGTTTTAATCACTTCGACATGGTTATCGGCGCTGATGTACTGTTCCCAAAACGGGGGGAGATGCACCTCTTCAGCGTCCAGATAATAGCGCCACTTATTGGGTTCATCGCTGGCCAAGCCGTAGCGGGTAATCGCGTGGGTAATGGGGTAGACGTTGTCGCTTTGCGGCGTTAACGCCAGTTTGGCGGACGGCAACGCTGTGCTGCCGGGCAACAGCTTGTTGCTCGGCTTATTTTGCCGGCCGAGATAGTGCTCAACAGCGGCGCGTTCTTCGCCGGTCAGCTTACGGTGAGTAGGTTTGATAAAGGGCAGGGCGCGCGTCAGCAGCGGCTGATTGCGAGCTTTAAACCAAAGATACAGGCCGGCAGCAATCAGGCAGGCAAGCACTAAGGCCAATATCAACGCTATTGTGCTCATGCTATCCCCATTCTGTACCCGTGAACCTCACCAACCTGATGAATCGTGGCGCATTATACGCAGTCAAATGACCAAGAGACACCCTGAACAGTCGTGGGAGAACAGATTCTCCACCGGGATCTCATTTCTTCATAAAACGCTTGGTTTTATGGTTGTGTCTTACCTGCGTGATGATAGCAACCTGGTTGCCCTATCGATATCGGCATTATCTTATTTAATGCCCTGTTTTTTGCTTAAAGAAGATAGAAAGTTGGTGGGTGCTGGCTACGCTTGTTAAAAAAAAGTAAATTACTGCTTGTGCTCGTTGCAGCAAAGGTTCTCATTAACGCACAATGTGATCAAGATCGGATTTGGTCAGCGTTTAAGCGTATATGAAGTGCGCGTCACACCAGTCATTATTCTGGTTATCCGTCTCATCACGCCCGGTGCTGTGGCGTACCGCCGGATAACTCATTTGAGGCAATCATGGATAAACACCTGCAAAAACCTAAAATTCTGAAAGTGGAAACGGTCGCACGTTCGCGTTTATTTAACGTTGAGTCGGTCGATCTGGAATTCAGTAACGGTGTGCGGCGGGTGTACGAGCGGATGCGGCCTTCAGAACGTGAGGCGGTGATGATTGTGCCGGTGATCGGTGACGATTTACTGCTGATCCGCGAATATGCAGTGGGCACCGAATCTTACGAGCTGGGTTTCCCCAAAGGGTTGATTGATCCCGGTGAAGGTGTGCTGGAAGCGGCCAACCGTGAGCTGATGGAAGAAGTGGGTTTTGGTGCAAAAAACTTTGATTTTCTGAGTAAATTGACCATGGCGCCGTCGTACTTTTCCAGCAAAATGAACATCGTTTTGGCACAGGACCTCTATCCGCAAAGCCTGGAAGGGGATGAGCCTGAGCCATTGCCGCAGGTGCGTTGGCCCATCGCTGACATGATGGCGCTGCTGGCGGAGCCTGATTTCCGCGAGGCACGCAATGTTTGTGCGCTGTTCCTTACCGAGGCATTTCTACGCGGCTCACGTTAAGTGCCGATAGCCAAATAAAAAAAGGGCCAGATTTCTCTGGCCCTTTTTTGTTAGAACAACTCGTGACTCTCGCCGCCGGGGTCCGTCAGCGTTGTGCCGGTATCCCGTGATGGATAGTCTGTCGGCTGAGTCCCCTCGATAAAGTACTCGGAGCGACTGCCGCCACCGCCGCCTGAAAGCTTACCGCTGCTCTTGTCGATGGTTACGCTGATGATGCCCGGTGGTGGGGTGACCTTCTGCTCTGGGATACCTTCCAGTGCGATTTTCATAAAGTCATCCCATGCCGGTTGTGCACTCTTGGCACCGCCTTCACCACCAGATATTTGATCCGGGATCGCGCCGGAAGCCGTTGAACGACCCAAATCACGCCGATGGTCATCGAAGCCAATCCATACTGATGTCACGGTGTCCGGGCCATAGCCGGAGAACCAGGCATCTTTTGAGCTGTTGGTGGTACCGGTTTTACCGCCGATATCATGGCGTTTCAGGTCTCGACCCGCACGCCAGGCGGTGCCCATCCAGCCCGGTTCGCCGAAGATGTTGCTGTTCAGCGCATCGTGCATCAGGAATGCCAGCGGCGTGCTGATAACGTGTGGCGCATATTGCTGATCGCCGTCCTGCTGCACCTGCGCTGGGGTCACTTGCTCCAATTGCGGCATTGGCACGTTGCCATTGTTGCCTTCCTGCGACGTCGCGACATTTTCAATGTTGTCTTCGGAAAGCACGGCTGAGCGATGAGTATCACCATAAATTACCGGCAAATTACAGCTGCTGCAGACAATTCGCGGTTTGGTTTCGAACACGGTGTTGCCGTTATCATCTTCAATCTTGGTGATGAAGTACGGATCCACCAGGTAACCGCCGTTGGCCAATACTGCGTAACCGCGCACCAGCTGCATTGGGGTGAATGAAGCAGAGCCCAAAGCCAGCGATTCGGTATGCACGATGTTCTGAGCCGGGAAGCCGAAGCGCTGCAGATATTCTGCTGCATAGTCGACACCCATCGCCCGCATCGCACGTACCATGACCACGTTCTTCGACTGCCCCAGCCCCTGACGCAGACGAATCGGACCATCGTAGGTTGGTGGGGAGTTCTTCGGACGCCAGTCGGTACCCGCACCGGGATCCCAACGGGTGATCGGCAGGTCATTCAGGATAGTTGCCAGCGTCAGGCCCTTATCCATTGCGGCGGTGTACAGGAAGGGTTTGATATTGGAACCGACCTGGCGCAGCGCCTGAGTCACACGGTTAAATTTGCTCTGGTTGAAGTCAAACCCACCGACCAGTGCTTTTACTGCACCGTCATTCGGGTTGATTGAGACCAGCGCTGAGTTGACGTCCGGCACTTGTGACAGCCACCAGTTTTCGCCAACCTTCCGCACCCAAACCTGCTGGCCGGCTTGCACCACATCGGTGACGCGTTTCGGCGTCGGGCCTTGTTGAGTATCGGACTTGTAGGGTCTGGCCCAGCGCATGGTAGACATCGGCAAGGCGATATTACTGCCGTCTGCCATCATTGCCGTCGCCTCTTCGGCGCTGGTTGCTGTGATCACAGCAGGTGATAGCGGGCCGTAGTTAGGCAGATTTTTCAGTGAATCGACGATCTGTTTTTGATCCCATGCCGCTTCACCGACTTTCCACAGCACGTTGGATGGGCCGCGGTAGCCGTGGCGCATGTCATACGCCAGCACGTTATTACGTACAGACTCTTGCGCCGCCAACTGCAGTTTCTTGGTGATGGTGGTGTAGACCTTGTAGCCGTCGGTATAGGCGTTGTCGCCATAACGTTTGATCATCTCCTGGCGTACCATCTCGGAGAGATAAGGTGCGGAGAAGCTGATTTCCGGCGCATGGTAATTGGCCACTAATTCTTCACTGCGTGCCTGATCGAACTGCGCCTGGGTGATGTAGTGCTCATCCAGCATGCGCGACAACACCACGTTGCGGCGCGCGACCGCGCGATCGTGTGAATAAAGCGGGTTGAAGGTTGATGGGGCTTTCGGCAGACCGGCGATCGTCGCCATTTCGCTTAAGCTGAGTTGGCTGACGTCTTTACCGAAGTAAACCTGAGCCGCAGCCCCTACGCCATAGGCGCGATACCCCAGATAGATTTTATTCAGATACAGCTCAAGAATTTCGTCTTTGGTCAGCATTTGTTCAATGCGAATGGCCAGGAAGGCTTCCTTGATCTTGCGCATCAGGGTGCGTTCCGGGCTTAAGAAGAAGTTTCTCGCCAACTGTTGGGTAATGGTACTCGCCCCCTGTGACGCATGGCCGGAGACCAGCGCAATAGAGGCTGCACGGAAGATACCGACGGGGTCGACGCCGTGATGCTCATAGAAACGGCTGTCTTCGGTGGCGATAAACGCATGCACCATGACCGGCGGAATTTGGTCCAGTTTTAGCGGAATACGGCGTTTTTCACCGTATTGGGCGATCAGTTCGCCATCGGCGCTGTAAACCTGCATCGGTATTTGCAGCCGCACATCTTTCAGCGTTGCAACGTCAGGCAACTGTGGCTCGACATATTTGTACAAGCCAAAGATCGAGGCTGCCCCCAACACGATGCAACACACTGCAAGGATTAGTAAATACTTTACGAACTTCACCTGAGATTTCCCATTTTCATGTCATTTGGGCAGTTTATAAACAACCGCGCGGTAGTATAAAGGCAAGCCTGCAACATGGATATGTTCTTTTATCATCTGACGATATGGAGGTCGGGCGAAATATGTTCACTCAAGCATGGCAGGTGGGGCTGGATATACAAAGCCACTGCGTTCGCGCGCTGGCGGCCCAGCGCCGCCGGCATGGCTGGCAACTGCGTCACTGGTGGCAACAAACGTTGCCACAACCGGTGCTGCGTGAAGGTTGTCTGGTGCAGACCGATGCATTAATTCAAGCACTGCGACAATGGCGAGTTCAGTTACCAAGACATATTTCCTTACGCATTGCTCTGCCCGCACAACGGGTTTTACAGCATAGCTTGCCGTTGCCGGATGCCAGGCTAAAAGAACCCGCACGTGGCGACTACATCACCAGTCAGGGGCTCAAACAGTTCCCACTGGATAGCCAAACACTGGCGCTGGACTACCGCTGTTCACCCTCAGATCCCACCACGCTGCTGCTTACCGCGGCACGTCAACAGGAATTGCAACAATGGCTGCATTGCCTGCAGCAAGCCAATTTACAGCCACAGGTGGTGGATATCACACCTTGCGCGCTGCGCATTATGGCGGCAGCGGCAGGGCTACCGGCCAATGCCGGTCTGTTGCATCGCCTCGACCAAGAATGGCTGTGGGCCACCCCGCAACGTGCCGCCTATGGCCTTGTGTCGGCGGAGGAGACGGACGGCGTGCGCCAGGCTCTGGCGGCAATGCATGCTGCCAGCCCATCATGCGGTGAGCATCAGATTTACTATAGCAGCGTAATAGATGAGCAACCGCCGTCAGGGTGCGTGCCGTGGTCGCCGTTCAGTGCTTTTAGCCAGCTCCGACCCCCGTTACCCCGCTTGCCGGCGGCATTCGTCTTGGCGGGCGGTCTGGCGCTGCGTGGAGGAGATAGCTGATGTATCAAGTGAATTTTTTGCCCTGGCGCATACAGGTTCAGCGTCGGCGCGGTGCCTTTTGGCTGCGCGTGTTTGCGCTGCAATGGGCGCTCATGCTGGTTGTGTTGACGGTGATTATGGGTCTGCTACGTCAGCAACAGGTGCAGCGGCATGAGGCACTGTTGGTGTTGGTCCGCCAGCAAGCGGAGCTGACCGATCGTCATCAGCGCTTGCAACAGGCGATGGCGCGCCTGTCCCGTTTAACCGCGCTGGCGGAACAGCACGATACTAACCTGGCATATAACCGACGTTATCTGCGGTTGTTACAGCAATTCTCAACGCTGTTGCCCTCATCGATGTGGCTTATTGCATTTGAGAGCAATGCGCAAGGCATCAGTCTGCGGGGGCTCAGCCGCCGTTATGAGGCGGTGGTTAAGTTTGAGCAGCAATTGGCAACAGTGCCGTTATTGCAGAGTTACCGTCTGGCAGAAGTGGCGCGGCGCCAGGATGGCCTATTTTCATTTGCGTTGGTCGCGCAATGGAGCCGCCGGGATGACTAAACCACTGCCGCGTTGGATGGCGAGATGGTCGAGCCTGCCGCGGGGCTCGCTGCTGGCGATACAGGGTCTGGTGCTGAGTGGACTGGCACTGTTGTTTGTCCTGCTGCTGCAGGGGGAATGGCAGCAGTTGGAACAGACCGCGATAGAGCATCGGCGGCTCACACAACGCATTGAATTGTTGTCGGAACAGGTGGCTCGTATGCCAACGCTTGAAGCGGTGAACCAAAATCTTCAACAGATCATACAGCGACCGACCCCCCAGGGGGATTTGATGGCGGTTTTGCAACCCGTCGGTGCGGAGCTGCAACGCTGGCACCAGCAAGAGGGTTCGTCGCAGCGAATGCTGAGGCTGCATCTCAATTACGACAGGTTATTAATACTGTTGGAGAACTTACCTGCCCAACTGCGCCTTGCTGAAATGTCCGTTGAAGCGCAGGCGGGGTGGCTCACCACGCATTTTACTTTTCAGGACGCGGCGTTGGCAGAGGCTACGGCGTTGAATATCAATGAATAAACGCTGTGTGGTCTGGTTGTTGTTACTGCCGCTGGGGTTAATGGCGCAGCAGCGGGATCCCTTTAGCCCATTGCCTTTGTCAGGCTGCGTGTCAGCGGCCGAGTCACCGGCGAGTTGGCAATTGAAGGGGACCATCGGGCTGGGGGCATTGCGCCATGCCTGGGTTATCACCCCCAGCGGGCAATGGTTGCGGTTGGCGCCTCATCAAACCTTGCTGGCTGGGCGTTGGCAGATGGATAAGGTGCAGGCAAAACGATTAACCCTAAAACGGGAAGAGGTCGAGGTAGATGCTGAGTGCCCGACTACTGAGAATACGGTGGTGTTGGTGCTGGGAACCCCTCATAAGGAAGAAAAAAAATGAAAGGATGCCGTTGGGTGGGAGTGTTGTTATGGGGGGCGGCCATTACGGGGGCCGCACAGGATCAAGGCCCTATCTCGTTGGCGTTTCAGGATGCGCCGGTTACCGTCGTGTTACAGGCGTTGGCAGATTACCGGCAACTGAATGTGGTTACTGCTGTGGGTGTGGAGGGCAATCTGACGGTGAGGCTGGATAACGTGCCCTGGCAGCAAGCATTGGCCGTGATCCTGCGTATGGGGAAGCTGTCGATGACCCAGGAGGGCAATGTCATGATGGTGCACCCAGAACCCAATGAGCAGGAGAAGCAGCGACAACAACAAGCCTTGGCACAAAAACAGCCACTGCACAGCGTGACTCTGCCGTTGAGCCATGCTGATGCCACTGAGGTTGCCGCAAGCCTCAACGCCCAGGACCGTATGTTACTGAGTGAGCGTGGTAGCGTGGTGGCGGACAAGCGCACCAATGTGGTGTTGGTTCGCGATACTGCGTCGGCTGTGGCGCTGTTAACGCAGCGCATTGCGGAAATGGATGCACCGTTGGCACAGGTACAGCTAGCGGCGCATGTCGTCACCATCAATAGCGAGAGTTTGCGTGAGCTTGGCGTGCGCTGGGGCCTGGCACCGGATGAAAAACCGGCGACATCCTGGCGGATGAACGGCTTTAATGTCAATTTGCCGCTGGAACGTAGTGCACTCAGCGCCGGTTTTCACCTGGCTCGGATCGGTGGACGTCTGTTGGATTTGGAACTGATGGCACTGGAGCAGGAAAATCGGGTGGAAATCATCGCCAGCCCGCGTTTGCTGACGGCGAACTTGCAAACTGCCAGTATTAAACAAGGCACGGAAATCCCCTACGAGGTGAGCAGTGGCTCCACCGGGGCAACCTCGATGGAGTTCAAAGAGGCCGTTCTGGGCATGGAAGTCACGCCGAGAATTTTGCCCAACGGGCGAATCACCCTGACATTGCACATCAGCCAGAACATGCCCGGACGTTCAATCAGCCGTGCTGCAGGCGAGACACTGGCAATAGATAAACAGGAGATCAAAACCCAAGTGACGCTAAAAGACGGAGAAACCGTGGTTTTAGGCGGTATTTTTCAACGTCATAGTGCTCAGGGGGCGGACAAAGTGCCCGGTATGGGTGATGTACCACTGCTGGGATCCTTGTTTAAACAAAGCAGCAAACAGCATAAAAGGCGCGAGCTGGTGATATTTATTACTCCGACATTGATTAAGGCCTGAGCGGCAAGGTGCCCGGTTTGGTGAAAATCGCTTAAAGTTGATGAGCAGATGCACTTTTTTATCACCTTGGGGGCATCTGCGTTTGACGCTGCGGCCGATTTAGCTTACAAGGGTTACCGAATTGAGCACCGAGGTTTTTTTGTTAGCGCCAAGACGCCGTTAAAAACGTATGGTTTCCCTCCTGCGGCGTGGATTGCGATTTATTCGGTTGCCAAACTACCAAGAGTGTTGAGATAATTTTCCGTCTGATCTCGCACTATCGTTCATGAGGTTTCAGTTTAGGTCCCGCCGCTGATTTGATTGGCGGGGCGGGTTAACATTAACGAATTGTCTTAGTAATACCGAAAAACATGGCAGAGAAACGCAATATCTTTCTGGTTGGGCCTATGGGTGCCGGCAAAAGCACTATTGGCCGTCAGTTAGCTCAGCAACTCAATATGGAGTTTTTCGACTCCGATCAAGAAATTGAGCGACGTACCGGAGCTGACGTGGGCTGGGTATTCGACGTGGAAGGTGAAGAAGGTTTCCGCGATCGTGAAGAAAAAGTCATTAATGAACTGACGGAAAAGCAAGGCATCGTGCTGGCTACCGGCGGTGGTTCGGTTAAATCGCGTGAAACGCGTAACCGTCTGTCTGCCCGTGGCGTGGTGGTGTACCTGGAAACCACTATCGAGAAGCAGTTAGCCCGTACTCAGCGCGACAAAAAGCGTCCGCTGTTGCAGGTTGATTCTCCTCCGCGTGAAGTGCTTGAAGCGCTGGCGAAAGAGCGTAATCCGTTGTACGAAGAAATTGCAGATGTCACCATCCGCACCGACGATCAAAGCGCCAAAGTGGTTGCCAACCAGATTATCAACATGCTGGAAAGTAACTGATTGCGGTTTCCGTGTTCGCCACGGCAAATGCGGAAAGACTGATTGTGTTCCCCGCAGTAGCGGGGATAAACCACATTGAGAACTGAGCGCGACATGGAGAGAATTACCGTAACGCTTGGGGAGCGCAGCTACCCGATTACCATAGCCGCCGGATTGTTTAACGATCCGGCTTCTTTTATGCCGCTGAAGTCAGGTGAACAGGTCATGCTGGTCACCAACCAAACCCTGGCGCCACTCTATTTGGACCACGTCCGGAAGGTGCTGGAGCAGGCTGGCGTCATGGTGGATCAGGTGATTTTACCTGATGGCGAACAGTATAAATCCCTTGCCGTGCTTGAGCAGGTGTTCTCGGCACTGTTGGAAAAGCCGCACGGTCGTGATACCACGCTAATCGCCCTCGGGGGCGGCGTGGTTGGCGATCTTACCGGCTTTGCCGCCGCCTGTTATCAGCGTGGTGTCCGCTTTATTCAGGTTCCTACCACGCTGCTGTCGCAGGTGGACTCTTCCGTTGGCGGTAAAACCGCCGTCAATCATCCGCTCGGTAAAAACATGATCGGCGCGTTCTATCAACCGGCTTCTGTGGTGGTTGATTTGGATTGCCTGAAAACCTTGCCGGCGCGTGAACTCTCCTCGGGTCTGGCAGAAGTGATCAAATACGGGATTATTCTCGATCGCGATTTCTTTGTCTGGCTGGAAAACAATATCGATGCATTGATGGCGTTGGATATGCAGGCACTTGCCTATTGTATCCGCCGTTGTTGCGAGCTGAAGGCCGAGGTGGTTGCTGCCGATGAACGCGAAAGCGGTCTGCGTGCGCTGCTGAATCTGGGTCATACTTACGGCCATGCGATCGAAGCCGAAATGGGCTATGGTGTATGGTTGCATGGGGAAGCCGTTGCTGCCGGTATGGTCATGGCGGCGGAAACTGCGCACCGTCTCGGGCAGTTCAGTGCCGACGATATTGAACGTATCAAAGCACTGTTGTTGCGCGCGGGTTTGCCGGTGTGTGGTCCGCAGGAAATGGCGCCGGAATCCTATCTGCCGCATATGATGCGTGATAAGAAGGTACTGGCCGGTGAACTGCGCCTGGTACTGCCGACGGCTATTGGCCAGGCGGAGGTCCGTGGCGGAGTGGGGCATGAAACGGTGCTTGCTTCGATCGCAGCTTGCCTTCCTGAACAGACTGTCTAAGTAAATCGGACGAAGTAACAGTGGCTTAGCCGCCGTTTACATCTATATTAATTAATGTGCAAAGCATGACTGGCGTCGCTTTGCCATGATCGGGTTAATCTGCTCGTGCCACGGTAGGTCTACAGTGGTGGGCTTTTGCCTCTAGTTGGAGGGTTTCAGATGGATGAGTTTAAACCGGAAGACGATCTCAGACCTGATAGCAGCGATCGTCGTCCTGCACGTTCGCGTAAACCGGCTCCGGGACCACGCTTTGCTGTTTCACGTCAGCACTTAATGATTGGTATCGGTATTCTGGTGTTGCTGTTGCTGATTGTCGGTATTGGTTCAGCGCTGAAGGCGCCAACCAAGCACGAGGCGGCACAGGAAGGGGCACAGAATGGCGCAGCCAAGGACATCAACCTGTCGGGCTCGTCGTCGCTGACAGCCGGTAATACCGGTGTGCCAGGCGGTACCACTGACACCAATGACAATAACGGCGTGAGCAGCACGTCTCAGCCGCAAACGGTCAACGTTCCACCTATCTCCAGTACGCCGACGGAAGCGCAACCGCAGCCAGCGCAGGGCGGCGCGCAACAGCGTGTTGATCTGCCAGGCAATATGTCGGATGCACTGTCAGCGCAGCAGGGCCAGGTTGATGCGGCGACGCAGGGCATGAGCGGCCCGATGTCAACGCTGCCGACAGCACCGGCTACACTGATGAACGGGGCTGCGGCGAAAGAAGCTGCACGCCAAGTGCAGGGCACGGCGCCACAGCAACATAAAGTACCGGCGAAAAACGTCAGTAAGCCAGCGGCTACGGCCACACAGCATAAAACGCCAACCACGGTGTATACGCCAGCGCCAGCATCCTCCAGCAAAGCGGGGGCAGCGAGTGCGAAAGCGGGCACGGTAAGCGGCAATGGTGGCTCACTTCAGTCTGCACCGGCGAGCCATTATACTCTGCAACTGAGCAGTGCCTCGCGCTCCGATACGCTTAATGCCTACGCCAAGCAGCAGAAGTTGCAGCATTACCTGGTGTATTCAACCCAGCGTAACGGCAAACCTTGGTATGTACTGGTAAGCGGCAACTATGCCTCTTCAGCAGAAGCGAAGCGCGCAATCGCGACGTTGCCTGCGGATGTTCAGGCGAAAAAACCTTGGGTCCGGCCTGTAGGTCAGGTTCAACAGGATCTGAAAAAGTAACCCGATAGATTTCAAGCTGCGGCCAGGCGGCAAGAGCAGAAATTTCAGGCATTGTAAGGGCGCAGCATGCTGCGCCCGTGTTAATCGGCGGGTACCTGTTTACTCGTAACAGATGACTGAAGTGGCCTGCGGACAGGTCGAATAACTGTGCGTGGCCAATGATGCTGCGGCTTGAAGGATGAAGGGTATCAATCACTTAAATTTGTGCGCTGATGTGCTGTCTGAAACAGAGTACAATCCGCCGCTCTGAATTGTATAATAAGTAGCTAATTGACGGCATGAAGAAAAACCGCGCTTTTTTAAAATGGGCTGGTGGAAAATACCCGCTGGTGGACGAGATTCGTCGTCATCTACCAGCAGGCGACTGCTTAATCGAGCCCTTCGTGGGTGCGGGTTCAGTCTTCCTGAACACAGAATACGACGCCTATATTCTCGCCGACATCAACAGCGATCTTATTAATCTGTATAACATCGTTAAGCTACGTACGGATGACTTCGTGCGTGATGCCCGCCTTCTTTTCACCGATGAATTCAATAAGTCGGATCAGTTTTACCTGCTGCGCGCAGAGTTTAATACGAGTAACGATCCTTACCGCCGTGCGCTGCTGTTTCTTTATCTGAATCGCCACTGTTACAACGGTTTGTGCCGATATAACCTGCGTGGCGAGTTCAACGTTCCATTCGGACGTTACAAGAAACCGTACTTCCCTGAGGAAGAGTTATATTGGTTCGCTGAAAAATCCCGCAACGCGACTTTTGTCTGTGAGCATTACCGCGATACCATGGCAAAAGCTGAGCGCGGTACGGTGGTGTATTGCGATCCGCCTTATGCGCCACTCTCGGCGACGGCGAATTTTACCGCTTACCACACAAATAGCTTCAGCATGGCGGACCAGCAGAGCCTGGCGTTGATGGCGCATCAGCTTTCGGTAGAAAGCCAAGTGCCCGTATTGATTTCCAATCATGATACCGAGTTGACGCGTGACTGGTACCAGCATGCATCGTTGTACGTGGTGAAAGCGCGGCGTACCATCAGCAGAAATATTCTCGGTCGCAGCAAAGTGAATGAGCTTTTGGCGCTGTATCGCTAAGCCGGGAACACCCCGGTGTATTTACCCCAGGGATTTCGAGTCGCGGCCAACAAGGTTGTGGCTTGAAAAACGAGGGGTATAACGATTCGAACCCTACGTTTGGAGAGAGCGGATGAAAAAATTTTTGATTGCCCCGTCCATCTTGTCAGCAGACTTTGCCCGCCTGGGTGAGGACACTGCTAATGTGCTGGTCGCTGGTGGCGACGTAGTGCACTTTGACGTGATGGATAACCATTACGTCCCCAATCTGACGATCGGGCCAATGGTTTGTCAGGCGCTGCGTAACTACGGCATTACCGCACCCATTGACGTGCATTTGATGGTAAAACCGGTCGACCGCATTGTGCCGGACTTTGCCGCAGCAGGTGCCAGTTACATCTCTTTCCATCCGGAAGCCTCCGAACACGTCGATCGTACAATCCAACTGATTAAAGAGCACGGCTGTAAAGCCGGTCTGGTCTTTAACCCGGCAACGCCGTTGAGTTACCTTGATTATGTGATGGACAAGGTCGACGTGATTTTGCTGATGTCGGTCAACCCAGGGTTTGGCGGGCAGTCGTTTATTCACGGCACCCTGGATAAACTGCGTCAGGTGCGCAAGTTGATCGACGAAAGCGGCCGCGATATCCGTCTGGAAGTGGATGGCGGCGTCAAAGTCGATAATATTGCCGAGATCGCTGCGGCAGGCGCAGACATGTTTGTTGCGGGCTCCGCTATCTTCGGTAAGCCGGACTACCGCCGCGTGATTGATGAAATGCGCAGTGAATTGGCAAAGGTGACACATGGCTGATTTCGGCGCGATCCGTGCGCTCGCCTTTGATCTTGATGGCACCCTGGTCGACAGTGCCCCAGGGCTTGCCGCCGCTATCGATTTGGCGTTAGCAGAAATGGGTCTGCCGCAGGCGGGTGAAGCGCGGGTCGGCACCTGGATTGGTAATGGCGCCGACGTGTTGGTGCAACGTGCACTGCGTTGGGCCGAAGTTGAAGCCACACCGGAACATTGCCTGCAACTGCGCGCGCGTTTTGACCATTTTTACGCACAAACGGTCGACAGCGGTAGCCGCCTGTTTCCACAGGTAAAGGAAACGCTGGCGAGTTTGGCCGCGCAAGGGTATCCAATGGCACTGGTGACGAATAAACCTACGCCGTTTGTTGCGCCGTTACTGACCGCATTGGGCATTATCGATTATTTCTCGCTGATTATCGGCGGTGACGATGTGGTAGAAAAAAAGCCGCACCCTGCACCGCTGTATCTGGTTCTTGGCAAGCTTGGCTTGCGCGCCAACGAGCTGCTGTTCGTCGGCGATTCCCGTAACGATATTCAGGCTGCACAGGGCGCAGGCTGCCCAAGCGCCGCGCTGACCTACGGTTATAACTACGGCGAAGCTATTGCCCTGAGCCATCCCGACCGCGTGTTGGAGCGCTTTGCCGACTTGTTGCCCGCTCTTGGGCTGTCCTCTTTAGAGAATCAGGAATTTTAAACATGAGTAAGCCCATCGTATTTAGCGGCGCGCAGCCGTCCGGCGAACTGACTATCGGCAACTACATGGGTGCGCTGCGTCAGTGGGTTAAGATGCAGGACGATTACGACTGCATTTATTGCATCGTCGATCTGCACGCCATCACCGTACGCCAGGACGCAGACAAGTTGCGCAAGGCGACGCTGGATACGCTGGCGCTGTATCTGGCTTGTGGTATTGATCCGCAAAAGAGCACCATCTTCGTGCAGTCGCACGTACCGGAGCACACGCAACTGAGCTGGGTGCTGAACTGCTACACCTACTTCGGCGAACTGAGTCGCATGACTCAATTCAAGGACAAGTCCACGCGTTACGCCGAGAACATCAACGCCGGTTTGTTCAGCTACCCGGTGCTGATGGCCGCAGATATCCTGTTGTACCAAACCAACCAGGTACCGGTCGGTGAAGACCAGAAGCAGCACCTGGAGCTGAGCCGTGATATCGGTCAGCGTTTCAATGCGTTATACGGTGACGTGTTCAAAGTGCCGGAGCCGTTTATTCCTAAGTCTGGCGCTCGCGTGATGTCGCTGCAAGAACCGACCAAGAAGATGTCCAAGTCGGACGATAACCGCAATAACGTTATCGGCCTGTTGGAAGATCCGAAAGCGGTGATGAAGAAGATTAAGCGTGCGATGACCGATTCCGAAGAGCCACCGGTAGTCCGTTATGACGTGGCGAACAAGGCGGGGGTGTCTAACCTGTTGGATATCCTTTCCGGCGTGACCGGCAAAAGTATCGCCCAGTTGGAAGCCGAGTTCGAAGGCCAAATGTATGGTCACTTGAAAGGCGCTGTGGCTGAAGCGGTATCCGGTATGTTAGGTGAGCTTCAGGAGCGTTATCACCGTTTCCGCAACGACGAAGCCCTGTTGCAACAGGTGATGCGTGACGGTGCGGCCAAAGCGCGTGCGCGAGCACAGGAAACCCTGGCGAAGGTTTACTAGGCTGTCGGGTTTGTGTCACCGCAGTAATCCTTGGTGAAAAAAAGAAAAGCGGCCATTGGCCGCTTTTTTTACGTATGGGGCTAGGCCATCTGGGCCAGCGGCGGTGCGAGTTCTTGGCTGGAGAACCAATTCAGCTTGCTACGCAGGCTCACCACGCTGCCGACAATGATTAAACTTGGGCTGGCAGCCTGTTGAGCCAAACTTCCCAGTTGGCTCAATGTCCCTTCGATCACCCGCTGGCGGCAGGACGTTCCGTTCTCAACCAGCGCAACTGGGGTTGAGGCAGGCATGCCATGTTCGATCAGTTGCTGTTGGATGTCTGCCGCCTGAGTCAGACCCATATAAAACACCAGCGTTTGTTGCCCGGCAGCCAGTGTTGACCAATCTAGCCCGCCGTCACGCTTGGCGTGGCCAGTCACTAACCGTACGCTTTGCGCATGGTCTCGATGAGTGAGAGGAATACCGCTGTAGGCTGAACAGCCGGAGGCGGCAGTAATGCCGGGCACTACGGAGAACGGAATATTGGCTGCCGCCAGCGTTTCCAGTTCTTCACCACCGCGTCCAAAGATAAACGGATCACCGCCTTTCAGCCGTACAACACGTTTACCCAGCTGTGCTTGCTCCAACAGGATTTGATTGATTTGTTCCTGCGGCACGCAATGGTGGCCCGCACGCTTGCCAACAAAAATACGTTCGGCATCGCGGCGTACCAGCGTCATAACATCATCAGAGACCAGCCGGTCATAAACCACCACGTCAGCCTGCTGGATTTGCTGCAGGCCTTTCAGCGTCAGCAAACCTGCATCGCCCGGGCCAGCCCCCACCAACACCACTTCGCCGTGATCTTGCGGTTGATGGTTGAACAACGCCTCGATCTGCCGTTCCGCCAGTGCTGCGTCATTATTGGCCAGCGATTGTGCGAGACGATCATGGGCAAAGAGCTTTTCCCAAAAACGACGGCGAGAACCCATGTCGCTGAAGTGCTTTTTCACCCGCTGACGCAATGAACCGCCCAATTGCGCCAACTTACCCAGATGTTGGGGCAGAGCCGCTTCCAGCTTTTCACGTAGTAGACGTGCCAGCACCGGCGCTTTGCCGCCGGAGGACACTGCGACCATAATAGGTGAGCGATCGATAATCGACGGCATGATAAAGCTGGCGCGCTTAGGATCATCCACCACGTTGCAGAACACCCGTTGTTGGTTGGCGCATTGATACACGAGTGCGTTGACCTCGACCCGATCGGTAGCGGCGATCACCAGCCATTTCTCTGCCAGCAATGCCGCACTAAATTCGCCCTCTGACAGCGTAACCTGTCCTTGCGCGGCCCACTCATGAAACTGTGGGGTGAATGTGCAGGCATTGACGGTCAGTGCTGCACCGGCGTCCAGCAGCAGGCGAGCTTTGCGTTCGGCAATCTCACCGCCACCGACCAGCAGGCAGGCTTTGTGTTGCAGTTGGCAGAAAATTGGCAGGTAGTCCATCGGCAATCCTCGGGGCAATCAGCAGAGGGGCGCAAGGCGCCCCAAAAATGTTACGCGGTCTGACGTGTTGCCGCTTTTTCGGTTTGAGGTCGTTCGGCACGCGGTGTGGCATACCAGTAACCCAGGCCCATCAGCACTGAGCCGGACACAATATTACCCAATGTCACCCACAGCAGATTATGACCTATTCCGCTCAGGGTGTAGGCGTCGCTGTGATGGCCGAACCAGGACAGGGCAAACAGCGTCATGTTGGCGACGGAGTGTTCATAGCCGGACGCAATGAAGGCCAGCAGACACCACCAAATAGCGATGAATTTTGCGGCACCCTCAACGCGAATCGCCATCCAAATTGCCAGGCAGACCAGCCAGTTACACAGCACGCCCTTAAAGAATAAGACCTCCGCCGGCGCGGTGGTTTTTGCCAACGCTGCGGTATGCACCAGGCTGGTGTCCACTGGCAGCAGGCTGCCCCCGCCGTAGTAGTACATCAGCGCGACCAGCACTGAGCCCAACAGATTGCCCAGCCAGGTTTGTGGCAAAACTGCCCACATCTGACTTTGGCGTATGGTCCCAGCTTTGACGCCTAACATCAGGAACATGGTGTGGCCAGTGAACAGCTCGGAACCGGCGATGATCACCAGAGTCAGTGCGATGCCGAAGGTGGCCCCCATCACCAACGGTCGGATGGACGGGTCGACCAGATTGCCGAGTGTGAAAATAAGAATGATGCCGAGGCCGACGTAGGCCCCGGCCATCGCCGAGCTGATCCAAAAGCCCAGCGGGCTGTGTTTCGCCAGCCTGACGATCCGCGCTGCGTTGGCGGCGCATTTGTTGATGGTATCGGTGAACATGCTGCTTCCCCTGAGGTTAAAGTAAAAAAATCAGGCCGCGACCTGCACCATGCCGTCCAGAACCCGGCTGGTGAAATGCGCAACGGAGCGACTGTCATCTTCCAGGCAGTAGCCGTCGTGCAGGCGGAAATGTTGTTTTTTGAGTGGGCTGGCAACCCACAATTCCCCTTGATGCTCGGCGATCAGGCCGCGTGATAACACGCTGGCCTGGGCAAAGGGGTCAATATTGCTAATAGCAAAGACCTGTTCGTCATCGTAAGGGCGAAATATCGCGACCTGCTGGTCGCCGATCAGGGCACATACGCCGGTACCGGGCAGGATATCGGTGATGGGGCAAAGGGTTATCCACTGGCTCATGCGTTGTTCTCCTCAGCTTCCAGTAAGGTGACAGGGATACGTTCATCTGGACGCGCCGGCCGATGCTGTTCGCGCTCGGCGACGACCTGGATGTTCGGATCACGCAGGTTGCTGTTGATAAAGTGGGAGAAACGCACCTGGGATTCCGGGTGCTCAACGGTTTCTTTCCACTCGCAGATCACCGCATCGCGCAGGCGGGCGATCTCGGCTTCCAGTTGAGCGTTGATGCCCAGCTTGTCGTCAATGATCACTTTGCGAAGATAATCGATGCCGCCTTCCAGGCTTTCCAGCCATACCGACGTACGCTGCAGCTTATCGGCGGTGCGAATATAGAACATCATGAAGCGATCGAGGTAATGCTCCAGCGTCTCGCTATCGAGGTCCGCCGCCAGCAGGTCGGCGTGGCGTGGTTTCATGCCACCGTTGCCGCACACATACAGGTTCCAGCCGTTCTCGGTGGCGATAATGCCGACGTCTTTGCCCTGAGCTTCAGCACATTCGCGGGTGCAGCCAGAAACGCCAAACTTCATTTTGTGCGGGGTGCGAATGCCTTTGTAGCGGTGTTCCAGCTTGACGCCAAACCCGACGCTGTCGCCGACGCCAAAGCGACACCAGGTACTGCCGACGCAGGTTTTCGACATACGCAACGCCTTGGCGTAGGCATGTCCGGTTTCAAAACCGGCGGCAATCAGTTTGATCCAGATGGCTGGCAGGTCGTCTTTCTGCGCGCCGAACATGCCGATACGCTGGGAGCCGGTCATCTTGGTGTACAGATTATATTCCTTGGCGATCTGGCCAACGGCCATCAGTCCGTCCGGTGTGATTTCGCCACCGGCGGAACGTGGGATCACCGAGTAGGTACCGTCTTTCTGGATATTGCCGAGGAAGTTATCGTTGGTGTCCTGCAACGGCGTATGCTGCGGTTTAAGCACGTACTCATTCCAGCAGGAAGCCAACAGCGAGCCGACGGTCGGTTTACAGACTTCGCATCCGTAGCCCTTGCCGTATTTGGTTAGCAGTTCATCGAAGGATTTAATGCCTTCGACGCGGATCAGGTGGTAAAGCTCCTGACGCGAATAGGCGAAGTGTTCGCACAGGTGGTGATTAACCTCGATGCCCTGTTTGCTCAGCTCGGCGTTCAGCACCTGTGTGATCAGTGGAATACAGCCGCCACACCCGGTACCGGCTTTGGTTTCGGACTTGATCGCCGCGACGGTGTGGCAGCCCATGCTGACTGCTTTGATAATGTCGCCTTTGCTGACGTCGAAACAGGAGCAGATTTGGGCCGTTTCCGGCAGTGAGTCGACGCCGATAGCCGGTTTGCTGCCTGTATGCGCTGGTAAGATCAGGCCATCTGGATTTTCTGGCAGCTCGATGGCGTTAAGCGCTAATTGGAGCAAATTGCCATAATCGCTGGTGTCACCGACCAGCACCGCGCCAAGCAGGGTTTTGTTGTCTGCGCTGACCACGATGCGTTTATAAACTTCTTTGCTCTCATCCAGATAAACGTAGCTACGAGAGCCTTCGGTACGACCGTGAGCATCACCGATGCCGCCGACGTCGACACCCAGCAGTTTCAGCTTGGCGCTCATGTCTGCACCCAGGAAGGTGTTTTCACGGCCCAGGAGATGGTCGGCCACGACCTGCGCCATTTTATAGCCAGGAGCGACAAGACCGAAGGTACGCTCACGCCATGACGCACATTCGCCGATGGCGTAAACGTCTGGATCGGACGTCTGGCAGCTGTCGTTAATCACGATGCCACCCCGGCGTGCTGTAGCCAGACCGCACTGGTGGGCCAGCTTGTCCTGGGCCCGGATGCCGGTGGAGAAAACGATAAAGTCGACTTCCAGCGCGGTACCGTCGGCAAACTGCATGGTCTTGCGTGCCTGTTCCCCGCCGTTGATGATTTCCTGGGTATTTTTACCGGTATGGACTTTTACGCCCATACGCTCGATCTTGCGACGAAGTTGATCGCCACCCATCGGGTCGAGCTGCTCTGCCATCAGTACCGGCGCGAACTCAATGACGTGGGTTTCTACACCCAGGCTTTTCAATGCGCCTGCAGCTTCCAATCCCAGCAGGCCCCCACCGACGACCGCACCGCGTTTGCTGCGGCGTGCGCAGGCTTCGATGGCGTTCAGATCTTCAATGGTGCGGTAGACGAAACAGTCCTGGCTTTCGGCGCCTTTGATCGGCGGTATCCACGGGTAAGAACCGGTGGCCATGATCAGCTTGTCGTAGTACACCGTACGGCCGGTGTTGGAGTGAATGACTTTTTCGCTGCGGTTGATGGTAATGGCGCGCTCGCCAACCAATACCTTAACGCCCTGTTTTTCGTAAAAGCCTTCACGCACTAACGAAAGCTCTTCGGCAGTGTGGTGAGAGAAATAAGAAGACAGGTGAACGCGATCGTAAGCGATACGCGGTTCTTCACAAAATACGGTAATGTCGAACTGGTCTTTGTCTGCTTTTTCCAACAGATCTTCTATGAATCGGTGGCCGACCATGCCGTTCCCGATGACAGCAAGTTTGACTCTGCTCATTATTGCCTCAAAATTCTGGTTTCCTAGGGTTACCTTATTCTTCCCAACGGGCAATTTATTGATGCAAATCAATCGTCCCTCCATATACCTCTAATGTGGTATATAGATGATTTTTATCGATATTTGATAAGTTGCGGTTTTTATTCATCTTTAGCTGAAACGAGCCAGTTGATACGAATTTTACTCATTTGGGAGTAATGGTGGGGGGAGCCACCCCAAGGCGGCTTTGTCAGTATGATCCGCTACCAGTATGATGAAGAAAACAGGTTGGAACAGCAGAGGTGAAGGGTGGCCAAGAGTCCATTAAAGTTTATCGATAACCTGCGATTAAGCGGGCATGAAGGTCTTTGGCAACTGGCCATTGAACAGGGGCGCATCGCTCATATCGTGCCGCAGCCGGAAGGGCCGGAGTGGCGAAGTGATGTGCTGGATGCGCAGGGTGGGTTGGCGATGCCGGCATTTGTTGAACCGCATATTCACCTGGATACGACCCAAACCGCCGGACAGCCGACCTGGAACCAGTCTGGTACCCTGTTCGAAGGCATTGAACGCTGGGCTGAACGCAAGGCGCTGCTCACCCATGAAGACGTTAAGCAACGGGCCTGGCAGACGCTGAAGTGGCAGATCGCCAATGGCGTGCAATATGTGCGTACTCACGTTGACGTCTCGGATCCTACCTTGACGGCGTTGCGAGCGATGCTGGAAGTGAAGCAAGAGGTCGCGCCCTGGGTCACTTTGCAGATCGTCGCTTTTCCGCAGGAGGGCATCATGTCTTATCCCAACGGAGAGGCGCTGTTGGAAGAGGCACTGCGGCTGGGGGCTGACGTGGTGGGGGCCATTCCACACTTTGAGTTCACCCGTGAATACGGCGTGGAGTCGTTGCACAAGGCGTTTGCCCTGGCGCAAAAGTACGATCGGCTGGTGGACGTGCATTGTGACGAGATTGATGATGAGCAGTCACGCTTTGTTGAAACCGTCGCCGCCCTGGCGCTGAAGCTGGGTATGGGGGCCAAGGTGACGGCTAGCCACACCACGGCGATGCATTCTTACAATGGTGCTTACACGTCGCGGCTATTCCGCCTGCTGAAAATGTCCGGTATCAACTTTGTTGCGAATCCGCTGGTGAATATTCACTTGCAGGGGCGCTTCGACAGCTATCCTAAACGGCGTGGTATTACCCGGGTGAAGGAGATGCTGGAAGCAGAGATTAATGTCTGCTTTGGCCATGACGACGTGTTCGATCCCTGGTACCCGCTGGGTACCGCCAACATGTTGCAGGTGCTGCACATGGGGCTGCACGTGTGCCAACTGATGGGATATGGCCAGATAGACGACGGATTGAAGTTGATCACCAGCCACAGTGCGCGGACGTTGCACCTGACGGATTACGGCTTGGTGGCAGGCAACAGTGCCAATCTGGTGATCCTGCCTGCAGAAAGCGGGTTTGATGCCGTGCGCCGGCAGACGCCAGTGCGCTATTCAATACGTGAAGGGGCGGTGATTGCCGAAACCCAGCCAGCGGAGACAACGTTGTACCTGACGCAGGATGAGAAGGTGGATTTCCGGCGCTAAGGTGCAGACTGAACTGATAAAAAAGGGCGCCGAGGCGCCCTTTTCACATCAGGGTAGCAGATTAGTGCGTTACGTGGCCGTGGCTGCGGTGCTTGGTCACGAAACCGAGCAGCAGACACATCACGAATACTGCCAGGTAGAGGCCGTTAGCGGTAGTAAGCGCCGCGTGCGCGCCACCTTTTGCGACAATCGGGCCGGTAACCACGAAGGTCAGCATGGTGCCGATGGTGCCGCAGGTCAGGATGAAGTTAACCAGTTTCGGTGAGGAAACCTTGGTCTGCAACGAGCCCAGTGTGATCAGCGTGGTATAGATCGCACTTGAAACGAAGCCCAGCGCCATAATGTAGTAGCCCAGGTGTTCCGGGTTGTCGGTGCTGACGAACAGGTACATTGCGCCGGTCGCCAACGCGGCCAGAATGGTGACGATGCGCTGCAAATCAAAGAAGCGCAGGATAAAGCTGAACACCCACATACCGACCATGTACGACGTCCAGAAGTCGCTCACCAGTTTACCTGCCTGGCTGATATCCATCCCGAAGGACTTGGTGGCGTATTCCGGTACCCACTGAATGAAGCCGAGCTGACCGAGGATGTAGCACAATGCGGCGATCGACAGGAACAACACGCCGATACCCCATTTTTCTTTCGCTACCGGCTGACCCGCGTCGGCGCCTTTGTTGCCCAGTACCGGGAATTCGGAGAACAAGGCCAGCACAAAGATGCCCACGTACAGCAGGCCGATACAGGCGTACACCCAGTACCAACCAATCTGACGCGCCAGCAGCATTGCGGCGACAATCGGGAAAATCATCCCCGCCATGCTGAAGAAGGAATCAGTGAACAGCAGACGTGAACCGCGTTGGCGGCCCGCATACATATGGGTAATCAAGAAGGTGCCTATCGACATGGTGATACCGCTGACCACACCCAAGATAAACATGCATAACGAGAACATGGTTAAGCTTTTGCTCACCATCAGTCCTGCGACAGCCAATACCATCAAGATAAAGCCAAACATCAGTTGGCGTTTCAGCGGGATAATTTCCATCAGCCAGGCATTAAGGAAGATCGAAATCAAAATACCGGCGTTGAGAAAGGTAAACGTATTACTCATGCTGGAAACCGGCAGATTAAAGTACTCTGCAATGTTTCCCATCACCATCCCTGTGACGATAACTAAAGCACCGGTCAGCGCGTAATAAAAAATAGCTGATCCAGGTAAGCCGTAGACGGTTGCTGTCATTCATTATATAGGCCTGATTATGTCTGTTAGGATTACTCCCGTCGCCTTTCAAACCGCAGCGTGGTTGCCTGCGTCCATTGATCCCAGTCACCGTAGGGGGCGAATAAATTCGCCCCGATTAACACGGGCGCTGCATGCAACGCCCCTACAATACCAGGGGATAAATGCACTGGGCACTTGGCTGCAATTTGAAATTCATAGGGTATAACGCTGGATTAAGGCCGCTGGTTTTTCCTGGCAAAAGCAGAAAAAAGTCCCGATCAAGCCACCAGGGAGCGGATCCTAGCACAGACAACGGGAGTTTTTGTGATGGCTGTCGATTTTTTGATGCAATCAATGAAAGCTGCTGAGATATTTTTGTGATCTATTTGCTTGCCGTCACGATCGAATCACGGCTGATGACTTTTGGCGAGAAGTGCGCACCGGCGGTGGTCGGGTCAATCAACAGACGTGCAGCGTACTGCGCCATTTCGGTAATGGGGAAATGCACGCTGGTCAGAGCAGGCCGCACGAAGGGCGCGCGTTCACCGCTGTCATAACAAATTAATGAGATATCTTGCGGCACCCGCAAACGGTGCTCGTTGATCGCCAATAAAGCACCTATAGCCATCTCTTCGTTACAGCAATAGATTGCGGTCGGGACAGTTTCCATTTGCAGCAGCTGGTCGGCGCAACGATAGCCACTTTCAAGATCGTAGAGCCCTTCGACGCAGGCGACCGGTTTGATATGTGCGGACTGCATCGCTTGTTCAAAACCGTCGAGCCTCAATCGGCTGGAAGGGCGGTCGCGCGGCCCGCTGATACAGGCGATATGTCGGTGACCGGCATCGATCAACTGCTGTGTTGCCATTTGGCTGGCGCGTGGGTGATCGAAGGTGACGCAGCGGTCTTCCAGGCCAGGCACCAGACGGTCGAGCAGCACAAAGCGGCGTTGCTCTGTCGCCAATTGGCGCAGTTGGTCATCGCTGAGAAAGCGTACGTGCAGGATCACGCCATCACAGCGCAGGCTGAACAGCCGCTGAATCGCCTGCCATTCATTTTCCGCACTGTTACGCCCCTGGGTTACCAGCAGTTGTTTGCCGTGAGATTCGGCTTCGGTTTGGACGCAGTCCATCAGTGCGCCGAAGAAGCCGCCACGATACGAGGTGGTGACCAGTCCCAAGGTATTACTGTGGCTGGAGGCCAGCGCACGGGCGGCAGGATTGGGGGTGTAGCCGAGCTGAGTCACCGCGCGTTCAACCTTCTCGCGGGTTTGCCCTTTAACGTTGGTATCGCCATTCACTACGCGTGACACGGTGGCGCGGGACACGCCTGCCAAAGCTGCGACATCTTCCAGTGTCACCATCATCCGACTCCTGATTACGGCAAAAAAACGGGTCCGGCGAACCGAACCCCGACATACTCGTTATAGCAATCTATCAGCGACTCTGGCTTGCCAGACAGTTATTTGAACTGCGGCAGATAAGGCGCATTCACCGCCAGCACTTCATCCAGCAGGGGTTGTGCCACGTTAGCATTGCCTACCAGTGGGTTGGTAACCAGCGCCAACAGAGCGCTACGTTGGCAGCCATGTACGGCAGCGTCGATGGTCAGACGTTCATAGGCTTTGACCTGCTGGGTTAGCGCGTGCATGGCGTCTGGCAAGGTGCCAAACGTCAGCGGATGTGCGCCCTGCGCATCGACGATACAGTTAGTTTCTATCACAGCGTCGTCTGGCAAACCGCGAATGGCGCCACGGTTTGCTGTATTGACGACTAATTGCGTACCGAGATTATTATGGATCGCACGGATAAGCTCCAGCGCGACTTCTGAATAGTATGATCCGCCACGGAAACTGAGCTGCTCCGGTTTGCTGTCGAGATGTGGATCGGCATACAGTTCAAACAATTCTTTCTCTACTTTCATCACCTGCTCGGCGCGGGTGCCGCGTTCGGCCGCTGCGGCAATTTCTTCGGCCAGCATCTCTTTGGTCTGATAGAAATAGCGGTGATATGGGCATGGGATCGCACCGACGGCGCGCAGGAAATCAGGCTGCCACGGCTCTTCCTTGATGTTGTTCATCGTCAGAGCGGCACCGTCGCACAGCATGTTGATGACCTGGTCGGTCACGTCGAGACCGTTTTGCGTAACCTGATGTACCCACACCATGTGATTGAGGCCGGCGAACTGCAGCTGTACTTCGCTATAAGGTGCCTTCAGCATGTTGGCGATCATGTGATGCATGCTGATCGGTACGTTGCACAGGCCGATAATTTTCGCTTTGGTATAACGAGAGACCGCTTCAGTGACAATGCCGGCAGGGTTGGTAAAGTTGATGATCCAGGCATCGGGTGCCAATTTTTCTACTCTGCGTGCAATATCCAGCATGACTGGAATGGTGCGCAGCGCTTTGGCAAAGCCACCAACGCCGGTGGTTTCCTGGCCGATAAGATCATATTTCAGCCCTAAACGCTCGTCGGCGGCGCGTGCCGGCAGTTGCCCGACGCGGAACTGCGTCAATACGAAGCTGGCTCCGCGAATCGCGTCATCGAGCTCGAAATGCACGCTAACCTTCACTTGCTCTAACCCGTGGCGTGCCAACATGCGTTGGGTCAGTGCGGCAATGATTTCTACTTTCTCACGCCCAGGCTCAACGTCTACCAATGCCAATTCAGTCACCGGCAGCTCTTCGATACGTTGGATCAACCCATCGACCAATTCAGGTGTATAGCTGCTGCCGCCGCCAATAACAGCGATTTTCAACGCGTTCATGCGCGAACCTCCAACTGGGCCTGACGGCGGTACAGTTCAATCATGTCGTCCGCCAGATCCTGAATCACCATGGCATTCATCAAATGATCTTGGGCATGAACGGTGATCAGGTTGATAGTCAGTTTGCCGCAGCCTTCGTCCAGACCGATCAGCTGGGTCTGAATACGATGGGCTTTTTTTACCGATGCTTTGGACTCGGCCATATGCTTGGCCGAGGCGGTAAAGTCGCCGGCACGCGCTTGCTGTAGCGCCATCAGCGCACTGCTGCGGGCACCACCGGAGAACACCAGCAGCTCCATGATGGTGCTTTCAAAATCGGGGCTGATTTCAGTTTCAGTCATCAATTCACTCACATTATTTCTCCAGTTAATGCGCGACAGTCATGCCGGCGGATAGTCATTGTTTTCAGTGTCGCCTCAAAATGAGAGCGCTCTCATTTGTTTAGATTAACCAGAATGAGAAACGAAACCGGGAGTTGTGTCGCAAAAAGTGACGAAGGGGTAAAAAGGGCAAAAAATGCGTGATGCGGTTGGCAAAAAGGTCTAAGGCGATCATACTTTTGGCAGTAAATTTCGGGGGTGACTGAGATATATCCCACAATTACGTAAATATAGGTAAATGGCTGGCACTCGCAGGTGCAGCTCTTTAGAATCAAGGCGCTTTTCCGTTGTTTGTCTCCCAGAGAAAGGATCCGTTAATGTTCAAACGTACTTTAGTGACCTTCGTTGCGCTGTGTTCCCTGACAGCAATGGCGCCCGCTGCGTTCGCCGCCGGTGAAACTCATGTCATGCTGACCACGTCGGCAGGGAATATCGAATTAGCGCTCGACAGTCAGAAGGCTCCGGTTTCCACCAAGAACTTCGTCGACTACGTGAACAGCGGCTATTACAACAACACCGTTTTCCACCGCGTGATCCCGGGCTTTATGGTTCAGGGCGGTGGCTTTACTGCGGATATGCAGCAAAAAGCAACCCAGGCGCCAATCAAGAACGAAGCGGATAACGGCCTGCGTAACCTGCGCGGCACCATTTCGATGGCGCGTACTGCCGACAAAGACAGCGCTACCAGCCAGTTCTTCCTGAATGTGGCGGATAACGCCTTCCTGGATCACGGCCAACGTGATTTCGGCTATGCGGTGTTCGGTAAAGTGATCAAAGGTATGGATGTCGTGGATAAAATCTCCCAGGCACCCACCGGTAACGTTGGTCCGTACCAGAATGTCCCGAGTAAGCCTATCGTCATTCTGTCCGCAAAAGTGCTGCCATAATGATTTTGCGCCGGCCCCAAGCGGGCCGGCTGCGTTGCTTTCCCCTGGAAGCCTTGCCTGCATCA
This sequence comes from Serratia sp. CoH_122_TC_1, assembly GCF_058191755.1. Taxonomy (NCBI): domain Bacteria; kingdom Pseudomonadati; phylum Pseudomonadota; class Gammaproteobacteria; order Enterobacterales; family Yersiniaceae; genus Serratia; species Serratia sp. CoH_122_TC_1. The sequence goes on along the minus strand of NZ_JBXWLA010000013.1, from coordinate 30,722 downwards.
CTGTTTTTTCCCCCGCCACATGCTTTAATCGCCAGCTCATAATCAGACCGGAAACCCGGCGTTATACCCCTCTTGCCTGAAGCCGCAACATTGTTGGCTACGTGCGTTCACCCCAGTCACTTACCTGCGTAAGTTCCTGAGGATTTTCGCCCTTGTCGCCTTGCTGCAACGTCAACCACGTGGGGATGCATTTGTTTTGTTAAGGGATGAGCTGCTGCCATGTTTGAATTTAGCCAGGTTCTGCTGTTGCTACAGCAAATGTGCGTCTATCTTGTCATTGCTTATTTGCTGAGCAAAACCCCGTTATTCATTCCGCTGACGCAGGTGACCATTCGCCTGCCGCACAAGCTATTGTGCTACGTCATCTTCTCTGTGTTCTGCATCATGGGTACCTATTTCGGCCTGCATGTAGAAGGTTCAATTGCCAACACCCGCGCGATCGGCGCCGTGCTGGGTGGCCTGTTGGGCGGACCTTCGGTGGGCTTTCTGGTCGGGCTGACGGGGGGGCTGCATCGCTACACCCTGGGCGGCATGACCGATGTTGCCTGCGCGGTATCCACCGTGGCTGAGGGGTTGGTCGGCGGCGTCGTGCACAGTATCGCGATGCGCCATCGTCGCATCGATTTGCTGTTTAATCCGCTGTTTGTCGCGGGGGTAGCGCTCGTCACTGAAGTGCTGCAAATGGCAATTATTCTGGCGATTGCCCGTCCGTTTGACGAAGCGCTGCGGCTGGTGGAGCACATTGCGTTGCCAATGCTGATCGCCAATACCCTGGGTGCCGCAATGTTTATGCAAATCCTGCTCGATAGACGAGCGATGTTCGAGAAATACACCGGGGCGTTTTCGGCCAAGGCGTTGAAGATAGCGGAGCGTACCGAAGGTATCTTGCGACAGGGGTTTGATCAGGAAAATAGCATGAAAGTGGCACGGGTTATCTACCAGGAGCTGGGGATTGGCGCCGTGGCGATCACCGACCACGAGAAGCTGCTGGCGTTTATGGGCATCGGTGACGACCATCACCTGCCTGGCACGCCGATTTCATCGTGTCACTCACACCGCGCGATCGACAACAACGAAGTGGTTTACGCTGATGGCAATGAGCTTTCCTACTCCTGTTCGATCAACCCCGCTTGCAAACTGGGCTCAACGCTGGTGATCCCACTGCGTGGTGAAAACCAACGGGTGATTGGTACCATCAAACTCTACGAACCCAAGAGCCGTTTGTTCAGCACCATCAATAGGACGTTGGGCGAGGGGATTGCCAGCCTGTTATCCGCACAGATTATGGCCGGGCAGTATGAGCGCCATAAACAGTTGTTGGCGCAGTCGGAAATCAAATTGCTGCATGCGCAGGTCAACCCGCACTTCCTGTTTAACACGCTGAATACGCTGGTGGCGGTTATCCGGCGTGACGGTAACCGGGCCTGCGAGTTGGTGCAGTACCTTTCTACCTTTTTCCGCAAGAACCTGAAACGTTCAGATGACGAGGTTAGCCTGGCCGATGAGCTTGAACATGTGAACGCCTATTTGCAGATCGAACTGGCGCGCTTTGCCGATCGGCTGGAGATCTCCATGTCGTTGCCGCAAGAGTTGCTGGCGGTGCGGTTACCGGCATTTTCACTGCAACCTATTGTTGAAAATGCCATTAAGCACGGCACGTCTCAGCTGCTGGGCGTAGGGAAAATCGATATCGGTGCGCGCCTTGAAGACGGGTGTTTACTCCTGCAGGTGACTGACAATGCAGGCCTATTCCAACCGAAGGCAAATAACAGCGGGCTGGGAATGAACCTGGTGGATAAGCGTATTCGTGTACGCTACGGCGATGGCTATGGCGTGCAGGTGGCCTGTGAGCCGCAATTATTCACCCGTATTACGCTCAATGTACCCTTGGCGAGGGCAGCCTGATGTTAAACGTACTGATTGTCGATGATGAGCCTTCTGCGCGCGATAACCTGCGGCATTTACTGGAAGCAGAAGAGGGGATCAGCATTGTTGGTGAATGTGCTAACGCAATAGAAGCCATCAGCGGCATCCATCGGCTGCAGCCTGACGTTGTTTTTCTGGATATACAGATGCCGCGAATCACCGGGTTGGAGATGGTCGGCATGCTCGATCCCAACCGCATGCCGCATATCGTGTTTCTGACCGCTTATGATGAATATGCGGTGCGGGCTTTCGAAGAACACGCCTTTGATTACCTGTTGAAACCGGCGGAACCCAAGCGGTTGAGCAAAACGTTGCAGCGTTTGCAACAGCATCGCGGGCAACAAAATATGGCCGTGTTGGATGAAAGCGCCGGTGACTTGAAATACATTCCCTGCGCGGGCCACAGCCGTATTTATCTACTGCGTTTTGATGAGGTGGTGGCTGTCCGTTCACGATTGAGTGGGGTGTTTGTTGTACGTAATGACGGCATGGAGTGTTTCACCGAGCTGACGCTACGGACGTTGGAACTCCGAACGCCGTTGGTTCGTTGCCATCGTCAGTATTTGGTCAACCTGGAGCAGGTGCGTGAAATTCGGTTCGATGACAGTGGTGCGGCAGAAATGATCATGCCGGTAGGGGAGCCGGTGCCGGTCAGCCGCCGCTACCTGAAAACCCTGAAGGAAGAATTGGGGCTGCGGGGCTAGGTAGATTCTGAAAATATTGGCTTTGTGGGCGTCTTGATGACGCCCTTTTTGTTTGTCCTTGACGGGGTTACGCCGCGCTTATAGCTTTATTGACATCAACAGGCGCTTTTTGCGCCGTGTCAGAGCGCCCAAGGAAACGAAAATGAGTGAAGCACGGATTATTGCCAAAGCGATGAAAGACGGGAAACCGGTACAAGATTTGGTTATTTTGCCCGCGTTGGCGAACCGCCATGGTCTGATCACCGGTGCGACCGGGACGGGTAAAACCGTGACGCTGCAAAAAATGGCTGAACAGTTTTCACGTATTGGCGTGCCGGTGTTTTTGTCGGACGTAAAGGGCGATCTCTCAGGGATTGGCACCGCAGCCGTGCCCTCGGAGAAATTGCAGGCGCGTTTGGCGGCAATAGGCGTCACTGACTGGCAGCCGCAAGCTTGCACCATCATTCCATGGGACATCTACGGTGAAAAGGGCCACCCGATCCGCGCCACCGTGTCTGATCTGGGGCCGTTACTGCTGGCCCGCTTACTGGATCTGAACGACGTACAAAGCGGTGTACTGCAGTTGGTATTCAAAATTGCTGACGATAATGCGTTGCTGCTGCTGGATATGAAAGATCTGCGCGCGATGGTGCAGTATGTGGGGGACAACGCCAAACAGTTCCAGACTCAATACGGCAATATCTCTTCCGCTTCGGTAGGTGCGATCCAGCGCGGGTTGCTGACGCTGGAAGAACAGGGTGCCAATATGTTCTTCGGCGAACCGATGCTGGACATCAATGACCTGATGAAAACTGATGCCAATGGGCAGGGTATTATCAACCTGCTGGCGGCAGATAAGCTGATTAATCAGCCGAAGCTGTATTCGGTGTTCCTGCTGTGGCTCCTGGCCGAGCTATTCGAACACCTGCCAGAAGTGGGCGATCCAGAACAGCCAAAGCTGGTGTTCTTCTTCGATGAAGCGCATCTGTTGTTCAACGATGCGCCGGCGGCCTTGCTGACCAAAATCGAACAGGTTGTGCGTTTGATCCGCTCCAAAGGTGTCGGAATTTACTTTGTGACCCAGAACCCGCTGGATATCCCGGACAGCGTGCTGGGGCAGTTGGGCAACCGCGTGCAGCATGCGTTGCGGGCCTTTACGCCACGCGATCAGAAAGCCGTGAAGGCCGCGGCACAAACCATGCGTGCCAACCCGGCCTTTGATGCCGAAACGGCGATCGCTGAGCTGGGCGTTGGCGAGGCGTTGGTCTCTTTCCTCGACGAAAAAGGGCGTCCTAATGTGGTGGAGCGGGCGATGGTGATCGCGCCGGAATCCAAAATGGGGATGCTGGGGGCGGAAGGGCTCAACAGTGCGATCAATAAGTCGCCGTTGTATGGGCGTTACGAAGATATGGTTGACCGTGAGTCGGCCTATGAAAAGCTGTCGGCTCAGGGGTTTTCTACCGTCGGCACCCCGCAAGCAGGCCAGTCTGCACAGCAACCTCAGGCACAACAGCAGGCGGGTGGCGGCTTGATGGGGGGGCTGAATGAAATCTTGTTTGGTTCTACCGGCCCGCGCGGCGGCAAGCATGATGGCATTGTCCAGACTGCGGCCAAAAGCATGGCACGCGATCTGGGCCGTCAGATCTTGCGCGGTGTACTGGGCTCGATTATGGGCGGTCGCAAAAAGTAAGCTGAAATTATCGGTAGCGGCGGTATTGTAGGGGCGTTGTATACTGCGCCCGTGTAAATCGGGGCAAGGTATTTGCCCCCTACGATGATGCCCGTTGGAAAGACTATGCTGCTGTTGATCGATAACTACGACTCTTTTACCTATAACCTTTACCAGTACTTCTGCGAATTGGGCGCCGAGGTGGTGGTAAAGCGCAACGATGAGCTGCAACTGGCCGACATCGAAAGGCTGGCGCCGCAGCGTTTAGTGATTTCTCCCGGCCCCTGCACGCCGAACGAAGCCGGCATTTCGCTGGATGCCATCCGTCATTTTGCCGGTAAATTGCCGATCCTCGGTGTTTGTCTGGGCCATCAGGCGCTGGGGCAGGCCTTTGGCGCTAAGGTGGTGCGGGCACGAGAAGTCATGCACGGCAAAACCTCGGCGATCCGCCATTTTGATTCTGGTGTTTTTCACGGGTTGCACAATCCGCTGACGGTGACCCGTTATCACTCGTTGGTGCTTGAAGCCGCGACGCTGCCGGACTGTTTTGACGTGACGGCCTGGAGTGAGCGCGACGGTGTGCACGATGAGATCATGGGCATTCGCCACCGCCAGCTGGCGCTGGAAGGGGTGCAGTTCCATCCTGAGAGCATTCTCAGCGAACAGGGGCACCAACTGCTGGATAATTTCCTTAAAAGTTAAACCGTTAGCTTTTTTTTCGCCGGGAAGGTGATTTGCGTTTGCCCTTCATTGGTTTTTTATGCATATTTTGTGATTATATTTTCACTTGTTCATCAAGATTACGCTGAAGAACCCCTAGGGTGGACCCAATAATGACCGAAAAATCCGCAGTAAGCCGCAGTACCTTTGATCAGGTTATCCTGCCTGTTTATGCACCTGCTCAGTTCGTGCCGGTACGCGGTAAAGGCAGCCGTGTATGGGATCAACAGGGGAAAGAGTACATCGATTTCTCCGGTGGCATCGCGGTGACGGCGTTGGGGCATTGCCACCCGGCGCTGGTGGCGGCGCTGAAAGAGCAGGGTGAAACCCTGTGGCATACCAGCAACGTCTTCACGAACGAACCGGCGCTGCGCTTGGCCACCAAATTGATCCAGGCCACGTTTGCCGATCGGGTGTTTTTCGCCAACTCCGGTGCGGAAGCCAATGAGGCGGCCTTCAAACTGGCACGCCATTACGCGATTACCCGGCATAGTCCATACAAAACCAAAATCATCGCGTTTTATAACGCGTTTCACGGCCGTACGCTCTTCACGGTCTCAGTGGGTGGGCAGGCCAAGTATTCTGACGGCTTTGGGCCGAAGCCTGCGGATATCGTGCACGTGCCGTTCAACGATCTGGCTGCGGTAAAAGCCGTGATGGATGACCACACCTGTGCGGTAGTGATGGAACCGATTCAGGGTGAAGGCGGTATTACCCCGGTAAATGCCGAATTCCTCAAAGGCGTACGTGAACTCTGCGACAAGCACCAGGCGCTACTGATATTCGATGAAGTACAAAGCGGTATGGGGCGCAGCGGCAAGCTGTTCGCTTACATGCATTATGGTGTGACGCCGGACATTCTTACCACAGCCAAAGCTCTCGGTGGTGGTTTCCCGGTCAGCGCCATGTTGACCACCGAAGACATTGCGTCGGTAATGCAGGTAGGCACTCATGGCACCACCTACGGTGGCAACCCGCTAGCCTGTGCCGTGGCAGAAGCCGCACTGGACGTGATCAATACGCCAGAGGTGCTGAGCGGCATTGAACTGCGCCATGGTTTGTACGTGCAGGCGTTAAAGAAGGTGGGCGAGCAGTACGGTATCTTCAGCGACATTCGTGGCATGGGCCTGCTGATTGGTGCTGAGCTGACACCGCAATATCAGGGTAAAGCGCGTGACTTCCTGACCGCTGCCGCTGCACGTGGGCTGATGATTCTTAACGCCGGGCCAAATGTGATCCGCTTTGCTCCTTCGCTGGTGGTGGAGACTCAGGATATTGACGAGGGTATGGCACTGTTTGAGTTGGCCGTGCAGGATGTGATTAACGCTTAATGCGTTGCATGGATGACGGGGCGCGCCCCTCCCACAAAACAACAGAGCACTATGTCATCAACCTAAGGGCGCCCTACGGCGCCCTTATTGATCGCGTAATTTACGCTTCAGCCAGATGCCGTGGTGCGGACGCTGGCGCCAGGCCAGTGACGAAATGGTGTGCATCACGCTCAGGTGCGACAGAATGCGCCGCAGGTGGCGTTCCATCTCGGTAATCGGCATCTCTGGGTGGAGATCCGGCGGCTGCATGATGGCGTTGCTGCTCGGCCCGTCGTATTCCAGGCGCTGCTGACAGCTTTGCAGCGCGATTTCACAGGTTTGCAGATACTCCTCCGCCAGCTTTGGCGTCAGCATATAGTGTTCACGCGCCAGAATGGTCATTGCATTAAGATGCTCAACAATAAACTGGCTGTGTGTCACCCACAGGCGCATATCCGCCAGATAGCTCGATTCAAACCCCGGCTCCTGCATTGCCTGATTAAGCGAGGTGAAAAGCGCATTGTGTGACTGATTGACCTGCATGCGGGCATAGGCCAGCGCACTGGGATCGGGCTCTTGCTCTTCCAACAGTAAACGCAATGCCTGTTGATCGTTCTCCAGCGCTTGGTGAGCGTTCTTACGCAGCAAACCGCTTTGCCACTGTGGCCATAACCAGATGGTGCTGCCAAACACCAGCACACAACCGATCAAGGTATCGATCAGGCGTGGAACCAGAAAATGGGTACCGTTTAGCGCCAGTAATTGCAAGGTGTAGACCGCCGTTACCGTAAAACCAATCACTGCCAACCCGTAGTTTTTACGCGAGACCAAGTAGGCCAGCAGGGTGATCACCAGCATTACGCTCAGCGTTTCAGCCTCAGGCAACTGCAGTTGCAGCAGGCCGGCGGCGAGTACGAGCCCAACCAGGGTGCCAAGCGCACGGTGCTGGATACGTACCCGGGTGGCGTTGTAGCCATTCTGGCTCACCAGCATGATGGTCAACAGTATCCAGTAAGGCTTCGGTAAGTTGAAAATCATCCCGAGGCTACTGCCGGCAGCGAGTGTGACACCCAGGCGTGCCGCATTGCGCAGGGCGTTGGATTTAAATGACAGGTAACTAACTAGCGCAGGCCAGAACGGCAAACGGTTTTGATTGGCCATCAGATCGCGTCGGTAAAGCGGGTGTTGGGTGCGTAACAGACGAGCAATACGGCTGAAATGGTAGTAACAGAACTGCCCAACGGGGTTATCCGGGTGCTGCGCTGCCACTTTCTCTAGCGCCGCCAGTTCATTGTCCATATTGAAACGCTGAGAATGCTGGTGATAGAGAATATCGTGTGCCACCGTGCGCAGCCGGCCGGCAATCACCTGTGCATTGCGGCGGATGATGGCTTCGGCCTGGCTTTGCTCCACCAGTTTTTGCACTTCTTCCGGCAGATGTAGACTGACGGTAATGTGTTCCTGCAGATCCAGTGCGACCTGAAAAGTACGCTGTAGGCGCTTTTGTTCGAGGTTACTGGCGTGCGGTAGAAAGTTAAGCTGCTGATACAGCAGGGTGATCAGATCCATCACTTTTTGCTGGCGTATCAACAGTGGCGGTAATGCGGTCTGTGGATCGGTATGCTGGGTCAGCAGCGAATATTTGGCCTCAAAGTAGTCCGCCAGTTCCAAATAGAGCTGATTGAGCGATTCGCGCATCGGTTGTTCTTTCCACAGCGTGAACCAAAACCAGGTAAACAGCCCGTACCAGGCGGTACCCACGACGTATAGCAGCGGTGCGTGCCAAAGCGGAACTGTACCGGCCATACTGAGGGAGAAAATGGCGGCAACCAGCGAGGCGGGCAACAGGCGGGCATGTAACGGACTTATTTCACCGCTGACGCCGAGAAGCAGTGCCAGGCCAAGCATCAACACCGGCAACGGCAAGTGCCAAAGCAATGCTTGCTGTAATAGCAGGCTGCTGAGTGCAAATAGAGAGCCACCGACGATCAGACGTTTGAAGAAGCGTTTGTGAGGGGTGTCTAGCCCGGCAATATTGCAGCAGGCAGGAACCAGGGAAAATAATAGGCCGTATTGCAGTTGGCCGCTCAACAGGCCGAGTAACACTGGCAGGCACAGCACCAGCGTTTGCCGCAGTGCATAGTTGACTTCCGGGTGGTAAATCAGTCTGCGCCACATGATGACTTGGGGCATAAAAAAACGGCGCGAATCATCGCGCCGTTTTTTCAGTGATTAACGCGTGCCGTAAACGACAATGGTTTTGCCGTGGGCGGAGATCAGGTTTTGATCTTCAAGCATTTTCAGAATACGGCCAACGGTTTCACGTGAACAACCGACGATTTGGCCAATTTCCTGACGAGTAATTTTAATCTGCATACCATCAGGATGGGTCATGGCATCAGGTTGTTTCGCCAGGTTCAGCAGTGTTTGCGCGATACGGCCTGTAACGTCCAGGAAGGCGAGGTTACCCACTTTCTCAGATGTTATCTGCAGACGGTTTGCCATCTGGGCTGACAGGCGCATCAGGATGTCCGGGTTGACCTGAATTAACTGGCGGAATTTCTTGTAGGAAATTTCAGCCACTTCACAGGCGGTCTTCGCCCTAACCCAGGCGCTACGCTCCTGACCTTCTTCAAATAATCCAAGCTCGCCGATGAAATCCCCCTGGTTAAGGTAGGATAAAATCATCTCTTTACCTTCTTCATCCTTAATCAGCACCGCGACGGAGCCTTTGACGATGTAGTAAAGCGTTTCGGCTTTTTCACCTTGGTGAATCAGCGTACTTTTGGATGGATATTTGTGGATATGGCAATGAGACAGGAACCATTCGAGAGTAGGGTCTGTTTGCGGTTTGCCGAGAACCATTCGCTGTTATCCTCTGTTGTTATCGCTGCCTTGTGTCACAGGGGTCAGAGTTCCCTGTAAAACCTGTTGTCGCCGTTGTTTTAATGGTGGCTATCAGCAGATTTTGAGGCGTGTCATAAATATACGCTGTCGCTCTAGCATATTAACTTGCCGGGAGAGCTGCAAGCTACATTCTGTTAACATACCGGTAAAGGAGCCTTTCCCTGGGAGTTTCCCTGAAATCAGTGTCCCGGAAAGATTTATTGCGGCTCTGTTTGTAGCACAGAGTGAGGCGGGTGTCTTGTGTTGTCTCGCTTCAGCATGATTAGCATCAGGTTCCGTTGCCAGTTTCTATGCGAAAGCGTACCCTGATTTTAAGAAATTAACCGGAGTGACCAGTATGCAGGCAAGAGTTAAGTGGGTGGAAGGGTTAACGTTTCTGGGTGAATCCGCGTCTGGCCATCAGGTGTTGATGGACGGCAATGCGGGCGACAAAGCGCCCAGCCCGATGGAAATGGTGCTGATGTCGGTAGGGGGCTGTAGTGCTATCGATGTGGTGTCGATCCTGCAAAAAGGGCGTAATGATGTGCGTGATTGCGAGGTCAAGCTGACTTCTGAACGACGTGAAGAAGCACCGCGGCTGTTCACCCATATCAACCTGCACTTTATCGTGAGCGGTAAAGATCTGAGCGACAAAATCGTTGAGCGGGCGGTGAACCTCTCGGCGGAGAAATACTGCTCGGTGTCATTGATGCTGAGTAAGGCCGCAAGCGTGACTCACAGCTTTGAAATCCGCGACGTGGCCTAATGGCGAAAAGGCGCGGCTGACTGCCGCGCTCTACCCACTTATTCGATTTTTTTGCCTTCCAGCAGACGCTGCACCAAGGGTGCCATGATCAGCTCCATCGCCAGCCCCATTTTGCCGCCCGGCACCACAAGCGTATTGATGTGTGAGATAAAGGATCCCTGCAGCATCGCCAGTAAATAAGGGAAGTCGATTTGATCCAGGCCGCGGAAGTGAATCACCACAAAGCTCTCGTCCAGCGAAGGGATCGCCTTGGCGGCAAACGGATTCGACGTGTCGACCGTGGGTACCCGCTGGAAGTTGATATGGGTGCGTGAGAACTGCGGCGTAATGTAGTTGATGTAATCCTCCATCGAACGTACCACCGAGTCCATCACCGCTTCACGGGAGTGGCCGCGTTCACCGGTATCGCGGATCAGCTTCTGAATCCATTCCAGATTCACGATAGGCACCACGCCAACCAGCAGGTCGACATGTTTGGCCACGTCGTTGTGTTCGGTCACTACGCCGCCGTGTAGCCCTTCATAGAACAGCACGTCAGTCGGTGCCGGTAAAGGCTCCCAAGGTGTAAAGGTACCGGGAACCTGGTTATAAGGCACCGCTTCATCGTAGGTATGCAGATACTTGCGTGAACGGCCGGTACCGTTCTTGCCGTAGTCGAGAAAGCTTTGTTGCAGCAGGCCGAAGTCGTTGGCTTCGGGGCCGAAATAACTGATATGACGGCCGAGATCGCGTGCTTTACGGATAGCTGCATCCATTTCCGGTCGGGTATAGCGGTGGAAACTGTCGCCTTCCAGCTCTGCGGCGCGGATATTCAGCTGCTGAAAGATTTTACGGAACGCCACGCTGGTCGTGGTAGTGCCGGCTCCGCTAGAACCGGTCACTGCGATAACGGGATGTTTGGCGGACATAGTGGTGCTCACTCCGTGTTAAATGCGCAGGCGTCAGTTATGGTTATTGGTCTGTTTGACGCCCTTTCGCCAAGGGCAAAATTCCGCGCGTTGGTTTGCAATAGCCCATTGTTACCTGATTTTTTCCGTCAGTCATAGAACCGAGCAAGACTAAATTTCTTCTTGCCCGGCACGGAACTGCCCTCGCGGCATGATGTTGATGGTTTCATGCAGTTCTGACCACACCAGCAATACTTCGCCATTTTTCAGCTGACGGCGCACATCTTCCACTTTTTGCTCCAGCGAGCGCTCGTGCTCACCGTAGTCCGTCCCTTCTCGCAGCACAAAGGACTCGATCAGGCTATTAAGGGTCTCAGTTTCCAGTTCTTTCCAGGGGATAATCACGAGGTTGTTTCCAGATAAGGGGCAAGCCAGGATGGAATACGGTATTCCAGCCACATATGGGGTTTGTTCAACGTGCCGCCGACAAAGCCGACGTGGCCGCCAAACTCGGTCAACTGGTATTCGATATTGTGTGGCAGTGTGGCCACGTCGGGGATCACCTCGGCGGTCATAAAGGGATCGTCTTTGGCATGGATGATCAGCAGCGGTGTTTGGATCGCCGGCAGCAGCGGTAAGGCACTGCAACGACGGTAATAGTCAGTGGCGTCGTTGAAACCATGGATGCGTGACGTAATGGCATCGTCAAAGTCACGGATGCGGCGCAACGCATTAAGCTGCGTCAGCTTAAGCGGCAGGGTGTCTGGGTAGTGCAATAATTTACGGGTGGCATTCTGTTTCAATTGCCCGAGCAAGTATCGCTGGTAAACCCGTGAGAAGCCTTGGTCCATTCGCCATGAACAAGGTTCCAACATCAGCGGCGCAGATACCACGACGGCAGCGTGCAGCAAACTCTTGTTTCCTTGCTGGGACAGATAGCAGGCCAACATGTTGCCGCCGAGCGAGACGCCCACCGCGGCGGTTGGTACTTCTCCGTAGGTGGTTCGTAGCCACTGCAGGAAGAAGCGTGCATCCTCCGTTTCGCCGGAATGATAAATACGTGATTTACGGTTGGGGACGCCGCTACAGCCGCGAAAATGCATCACCACGCCGAGCCACCCTTTTTCGCGCCAGGCGCTGAGCTGACCGTGGGCATAGGGGCTATAGAAACTCCCTTCCAGCCCGTGAAACAGGACCACGCGTGGCTTGTGGCTGGCCAGGGCGGGATCTTCGCTCCAGGCAAGATCGACAAAATCACCGTCGGGCAATTCCAGCCTTTGCCAGTGCGGTTTTAGCTGCACGCGGCGGCGCACCAACCGTGGCAACAGTGTCTGTAAATGTGGATTACTGGCCCCGGTCAAAGGGCGAAAGGATTCATGCATAACGTGAATAAAAATCTTTTTGGCGGCTATTGTGAGATTAATAGTGCGCTGTTAGCTTCACTACCTGAGTTAACAATAATACTGCAAAAAATCCCCCTGGGTGAGGAGCACCCACCTCATGGAACCGAGTTTATTTCTTTCGATGTTAGGCTTCTTGTGGGTTGCTGCGATCACGCCTGGCCCAAACAATATGTTACTGACAACTTCCGGCACCAACTTTGGTTTTATGCGCTCACTGCTGCTGATGATTGGCATCATGTTGGGCATGCAAAGTATTTTGCTGCTGGTGGCGTTCGGCGTGGGTAGCCTGATACTGGTTTACCCCGCATTGCACCTGGTGCTGAAAATTCTCGGCAGCCTGTACCTGCTGTGGCTGGCGTGGAAAGTGGCGACGGCAGCCTATGAAAAACTGGAAACCGATGTGGCGCCACCCAAACCGATACGTCTGTACCAGGGCTGGCTGTTGCAGTTCCTTAACCCCAAGGCCTGGTTGATGGCATTGGGGGCGGTGGCAAGCTTCAGCCTGGCGGGCGATAAATATAATACGTCGATTCTGGCAATCTCGCTGGGCATTTTGGTGGTGAATATCGTCGCCGGGGTGATTTGGCTGGGATTTGGTACGGTGATTGGCCGCCTGTTGCGCAGCAAAAAGGCCTGGATCATCTTTAATGTTTCTATGGGGCTGCTGACGGCGGCCTGTGTGTTACTCATCTGGCATTAAGGAATTGCAGATGGCAGAAAATTACTTCCACGTGGCGGCTTTTACCGGCGAAGGGTTCCGTGGCAACCCTGCCGGCGTCTGCCTGCTGAAGCATCCATTGTCGGCCGCAGAGATGCAGGCTATCGCCAATGAACTGAGTCTGCCGGAGACCAGTTTTGTCTGGGACGATGGCGATATGTCGGCTATTCGCTGGTTTACACCTCAGCGCGAGGTCGATCTGTGTGGCCATGGCACGTTAGCGGCGGCGCACGTGATGTTCAGTGCGGTAAACCCGGCATTGCAAGATATTCGGTTCCGCTCGGCAAGCGGCGACCTGTACGTTAAGCGTGATGTCGAGGATGGTGAACGTTTGATTTTGGACTTCCCGTCTCGGCCACCGCAGAAGATCGAAGAGCCTGCCGAGTTGGCGGCGCTATTGGGGATCCCTGTGCAGGAAGTGTGGCAGGCCAATGCGCTGCTGGTGGTGCTGGAAAATGAAGCGCAGGTACGGGCAGTACACCCCGATGTCCCGGCATTAATTGCCCTGACCGGCCGTGCGGTGATCGTCAGTGCTCCGGGTGAAACGGTAGACTTTGTCTCCCGCTATTTCACCCTCGACGGCGGCGAAGACCCGGTAACCGGCTCAGCACACTGCACGTTGATGCCGTATTGGACCGCTCGTCTGGGGCGTCATCAACTGCGCGCACGCCAGGTTTCGGTGCGCGGTGGTGAATTGTTCTGCGAACTGAAGGGGGATCGCACCTTGATTGGTGGTTACGCCCGGGTTTTCCTGCGTGGGGAGCTGTTGGCGTGATGATGATTTCCTGTAATTCATATTCTCTAGGGTAATAACGAAGTTTTTTTTATTCTTTTATAGCTCGTCACCGCTCAGATAAAACTGTCAGCAACTGAACAGACTTTTATCATTGGAGCGGACCATGGCGAGCAAACTCTTTTCATTACGCAGCGCGGCACTTCTGGTGTTGTCACTCAGTACGGCCAGCGCCTACGCAGTGGACGTGACCGTGGCGTACCAAACGTCGGCGGAACCTGCCAAGGTAGCGCAGGCGGAAAATAGCTTCGCTAAACAGTCCGGTGCCACCGTTGACTGGCGTAAGTTTGACAGCGGCTCAAGCGTGTTGCGTGCGCTAGCCTCCGGCGACGTGCAGATCGGTAATATCGGCTCCAGTCCACTGGCAGTAGCCGCCAGCCAGAAACTCCCCATCGAAGTGTTCTTGATCGCCTCACAACTTGGCAGCTCCGAGGCCCTGGTGGTGAAGAAGACGATTAAAAGTCCACAGGACTTGATCGGCAAACGCATCGCTGTGCCCTTTATCTCTACCACCCATTACAGCCTGCTAGCCTCGTTGAAGCACTGGGGTATCAAACCTGAGCAGGTCAACATTCTTAATTTACAACCACCGGCCATTGCCGCTGCCTGGCAACGCGGTGATATCGATGGGGCCTATGTCTGGGCACCGGTGGTCAATGAGTTGGCCAAACAAGGCAAGGTGCTGACGGATTCTGCCGAGGTCGGACAGTGGGGGGCTCCGACCCTTGATGTCTGGGTGGTGCGTAAAGACTTTGCAGAAAAACATCCTGAAGTGGTGACGGCCTTTGCTGCCAGTGCGCTGAATGCCCAAAAAGCCTATCTGGCGCAGCCGGAGCAGTGGCTGAAGGACAAAGGAAATCTCAGCACGCTGGCCCGTCTAAGCGGTGTGCCGGAAGAGCAGATACCGGTCTTGGTGAAGGGCAATACCTACCTGCCGGTTGCGGAGCAGATCACCCAGTTGGGTCAGCCGGTGGACAAGGCTATTCACGATACGGCGGAATTCCTCAAACAACAGGGCAAAATTCCACAGGTCGACAGTGATTACAGTGCCTATGTCACCGATCGTTTTGTAAAACAGGTGCAGGCTGCGCCGCAGTCGTAAGGGAGCAGAATGCTAAACGTTAATCACCTTTCAGCAGAATATCAGGGGCGTCCAGCGCTGCGCGACGTCTCGTTCCAAATTGCCGCAGGGCAACTGGTGGTGGTACTTGGCCCCTCGGGCTGCGGCAAAACCACGCTGCTGAATTTGATCGCCGGGTTTATTGAGCCTTCAGCTGGCAGCATCACGCTGGATGGAACGACCGTGAATGGCCCTGGCGCCGAGCGGGGCGTGGTGTTCCAGCATGAGGGTTTACTGCCGTGGCGCAATGTGGTGGATAACGTTGAGTTTGGCCTGCAGCTGGCCGGCGTTGGCAAACAACAGCGTCGCCAGGTGGCGCAGCAGATGTTACAGCACGTCGGGTTGGCGGGTTACGAACAGCATTTCATCTGGCAGCTTTCCGGTGGCATGCGGCAGCGGGTGGGTATTGCACGTGCACTGGCAGCCGATCCTCGCCTGCTATTGCTGGATGAGCCGTTCGGCGCGCTGGATGCTTTTACCCGTGAGCAAATGCAGGAGCTGTTACTGACCATTTGGCGTGATACCGGCAAGCAGGTGCTTCTGATCACCCATGATATTGAAGAGGCGGTGTTCCTTGCTAGCGAGCTGTTGCTGTTGTCGCCGGGGCCGGGCCAGGTGGTGGAACGTTTGTCGCTGAACTTCGGCCAGCGTTATGCCGACGGCGAGGCTTGCCGTTCAATCAAATCCGATCCCGAATTTATCGCGCAGCGCGAATATGTGCTGGGCAAAGTATTCCAACAGCGCGAGGCCTTGCTATGAGTCTGCATTCCGCTCTCAAAGAGGTTGCTCAGCCGCAGGTGGTTGTGCGTCGTCGGTTTAGCGTACCGCGTAATGTCTGGCTAAGCAGTGCGACCTTGTTGGTGGTATTGGCCGCCTGGTGGGGTGTCACGGCGCTGAACCTGATTAGCCCATTATTTTTGCCTGCTCCGCAGCAGGTATTGCATCAGCTCATCACGATTGCCAGCCCGCAGGGCTTTATGGATGCCACGCTGTGGCAACACTTGGCCGCCAGCCTGGGGCGCATTCTGGTAGCGCTGCTGGCCGCGGTGATTATCGGGGTCCCGGTGGGGATCGCGATGGGATTGAATGAGACGGTGCGTGGCATTCTGGATCCGCTGATTGAAATTTATCGGCCGGTGCCGCCATTGGCCTATTTACCCCTGATGGTGATTTGGTTCGGCATCGGCGAAACCTCAAAGATATTACTGATTTATCTGGCGATTTTCGCCCCGGTAACATTGTCGGCCGTCGCTGGCGTGCGCAGTGTGGCTCAGGTTCGTGTGCGGGCTGCCCAAGCCTTGGGCGCCAGCCGCTGGCAGGTGCTGCGTTTTGTGGTGTTGCCGAGCGCACTGCCTGAGATTTTGACCGGCATCCGTATTGGGCTCGGGGTCGGTTGGTCGACGTTGGTGGCCGCGGAGTTGATTGCCGCCACTCGCGGCCTCGGATTTATGGTGCAATCCGCCGGTGAGTTTCTGGCTACCGATGTGGTGCTGGCTGGCATTGGCGTGATTGCGATTATTGCATTTGGGTTGGAGCTGGGGCTGCGCGCCTTGCAGCGCCGATTGACCCCGTGGCATGGAGTACAACAATGAACGAACGTTTGAATATCATCCCGTTGGGCCCCTATATCGGTGCGCTGGTGGAAAACGTTGAGCTGGCAAGACCCTTGGGCGACGGCCAATTCGAGCAGCTTTACCATGCCTTGCTGAAACACCAAGTGCTGTTCTTGCGTAATCAGCCAATTACACCCTTGCAGCAGCGTAATTTAGCCGGTCGCTTCGGTGATCTGCACATCCACCCGGTCTACCCGCAGGCCGCCGATGTGAAAGAGATCATCGTGCTGGATACCCATGATAATAATCCGCCGGATAATGATAACTGGCATACCGACGTGACCTTTATCGAAAACCCGCCGCTAGGGGCAATTTTGGCGGCGAAAACGCTGCCTTCTGCCGGTGGTGACACGCTGTGGGCCAGCGGTATTGCGGCTTATGACGCGCTGTCTGAACCGTTCAGGCAATTGTTGGCGGGGTTGAGGGCGGAACATGATTTTACCAAGTCATTCCCGGAGCATAAGCATCGTGGTAGCGAAGAGGAACACCAGCGCTGGCAGTTGGCGGTGCAGAAAAATCCCCCTTTGTTGCATCCGGTGGTGCGGACCCATCCCGTGAGTGGTCGTCAGGCGCTGTTCGTCAATGAAGGCTTTACCACCAGGATTGTTGATTTGGCACCAAAGGAAAGCGATGCACTGCTGAATTTCCTGTTTGCGCATATTACCAAACCGGAATTCCAGGTGCGTTGGCGCTGGCAGGAAAATGACATTGCCATTTGGGATAACCGCGTGACGCAGCATTACGCCAACGCGGATTATCTGCCGCAGCGGCGCATAATGCACCGCGCGACCATTCTGGGGGATAAACCTTTTTATCGCGCGTAAGAATGTCTGCACGGCGCAGCGGCGGTGTGAGCTCGCCCCCGCACAGGCATTCTCCGATAACGATAGCGGCCTTGAATGTTAAGATTCAAATTCCTGGGCCAGGCTTTCCAACTGCTCTTGCGCATCCAGCCAGGTCATTTCCGTCTCTTCCAGTGCGGATTTGGTTTGGCTTTGTTTTTGCAGGCATTCAGTCAGCTCAGCTTTACGGCTGATGTCGTACAGTGCCGAGTCCGCCAGTTTCTCTTCTATCGCCGTCAGTTCGGCACCCAGTTTTTCCATCTGCAGTTCCAACTTGGCGATCTGCTTGCGCAGCGGCTGGGTTTGGGTGCGGAATTCGGCCTCGCGGCGTTTCTGATCTTTACGTGCCTGTGCGCTGTTGGCGTTGTTTTCTTTGTCTGGCGCATCTTGCTGGTTTTCCTGCCGTTGCAGGTCGCTCAGCCATTGCTGATAGTCGTCAAGATCGCCTTCGAACACCTCGACCTGGCCATCATGCACCAGATAGAGATCGTCTGTGGTGGAGCGCAACAGGTGACGGTCGTGCGATACCACAACCAACGCGCCTTCGAAGTCGATTAACGCTTCGGTGAGCGCCTGGCGCATGTCCAGGTCCAAGTGGTTAGTGGGTTCATCGAGCAGCAGCAGGTTAGGGCGCTGCCAGACAATCAAGGCCAGTACCAGTCGTGCCTTTTCGCCGCCGGAGAAGCGCTCGGTGACCTCGGTGACCTTATCGCCCTGGAAACCAAAACCGCCCAGATAGTCGCGCAGTTGTTGTTCCAGCACTCGGGGTGCTATACGGCTCAGATGTTGCAAGGGGGATTCGTCGGCGCGCAAAAACTCCAACTGATGCTGGGCGAAGTAACCCAGCTTGATGCCCTTCGCCAGACCAATCTCACCGCTCAGTGGCTCCAGCGAGCCGGCCAGCATTTTGATCAGCGTGGATTTACCTGCCCCATTGCGGCCCAGCAGGCCGATACGCGAGCCGGGTACCAGGTTCAGCTTGATCGATTTCAGGATCACTTTGTCGCCGTAACCCGCGCTGACCTTTTCCATACGTAGCAAAGGGTTTGGCAGGCTTTCTGGCTGACGGAAGCTGAAACTGAACGGGTTATCGACGTGGGCCGGCGCAATCAGCTCCATACGTTCGAGCATTTTGATACGGCTCTGCGCCTGCTTGGCTTTGGTCGCCTGTGCCCGGAAGCGATCAATGTAACTTTGCAGATGCGCCACTTTCTCCTGCTGGGTCTGGTACAGCGCTTGTTGCTGTGCCAATTTGGTCGAGCGTTGGCGTTCGAATGAGGAGTAATTGCCGGTATATTCGTTGATGGTTTCTTGCTCAATGTGCAGGATTTTATCGACGATAGGATCAAGGAAGTCACGGTCATGCGAAATCAGCACCAGCGTACCTTGATAACCCTTCAACCAGCGTTCCAGCCAGATCACCGCATCCAGATCCAAGTGGTTAGTCGGTTCATCGAGCAGCAGTAAGTCTGAGCGACAGACCAGCGCCTGCGCCAGGTTCAAACGCATGCGCCAGCCGCCTGAGAAGGCGCGAACCGGATTGAGTAACTGCTCGTTGGAAAAGCCCAGGCCATGCAGCAGGCTGGCGGCGCGTGAGCGAATGGTCCAGGCGTCGAGTGCGTCAAGTTTACCGTGCAGTGTGGCGATGGCGTGGCCGTCGTTTTTTTCGTTTGCCAACTGCAATTCGGCTTCAAGTTGGCGGAACTCACGGTCGCCGTCGATCACATACTCAAGCGCCGGTACATCCAGCGCAGGGGTTTCCTGATTTACCCAGGCCAAAGCCCAGTTACTTGGGAAGGTGTAGCTGCCGCCGTCTGCGGTCATTTCGCCTTTCAGCAATGACAGCAGCGTTGATTTTCCGCAGCCGTTTTTTCCCACCAGACCGACCTTCTGACCTGGATTAACCGTCGCCGTGGCGTTGTCCAACAGGACGCGGGTGCCGCGTCGGATTTGTAGCGAGGAGAATACAATCATAAAGCGCCGTATGTTCAGAGTATGTTAAATTGAGGTGATTCTAAATTAACAGGCCTTATATGCCCTATGAATTTCACGTTGCAGCCAGGCGACAAGGGCGTTTATCCCAGGAGCTACTAAGGTAAGTGGCTGGGGTTAACGCACGCAGGTAGCACCGCTGCAGTTTGAAAAGCGACGGGTATGCTGTCCTATTATTAGTCTTTGCGGACCATGGTAACGGAAAACCGCTACTCTGACGACGCTTTGGAGGGGAATGATGTCACAGCCGCCGAAGGTCTTGCTGCTGTATGCCCATCCGGAATCCCAGGACTCGGTAGCGAATCGGGTTTTGCTTCGACCGGCGCAGCAGTTGGAACATGTCACCGTGCACGATTTATACGCGCACTATCCTGATTTTTTTATTGATATTCACCACGAACAACAATTGCTGCGTGAACACCAGGTCATTGTTTTTCAACATCCTCTCTATACCTACAGTTGCCCGGCCCTGCTGAAAGAATGGTTGGATCGCGTGCTGTCGCGCGGCTTTGCCAGCGGTATCGGTGGCAATGCGCTGACGGGAAAGTATTGGCGTTCGGTGATCACCACCGGTGAGCCTGAGGGTGCCTACCGTACTGGCGGCTATAACCGTTATCCGATGGAAGATATTTTGCGGCCATTCGAACTGACCGCCGCCATGTGCCACATGCACTGGATGACGCCGATGCTGGTGTATTGGGCACGCAGGCAGAAACCAGAGGTGCTGGAAAGCCATGCTGCCGCGTACGGTGACTGGTTGCGTCATCCGCTGCCACAGGGAGGGAGATGAACATGGAAGGCTCCGCCTTATTGACCGCAATTTTACTGTTTCTGTTCGCCGCGGTGGTTACGGTACCGATCGCCCGCCGGTTAGGGATTGGCGCCGTATTGGGCTACCTGATCGCCGGCATTGCCATCGGCCCCTGGGGGCTGGGCTTCATTCGCGACGTTGACGAGATCCTGCACTTTTCCGAGTTGGGTGTGGTGTTCCTGATGTTTATCATCGGGCTGGAACTGAACCCGAGCAAGCTGTGGGAGCTGCGGCGTTCCATTTTTGGTGTCGGCGCGGGACAAGTGCTGATTACCGCCGCTGTACTGGGGGCGTTGCTCTACCTTACCCATTTCGCTTGGCAGGCCGCTGTGATTGGGGGCATAGGACTGGCGATGTCTTCAACGGCCATGGCGCTGCAATTAATGCGCGAAAAAGGTATGAACCGCAATGAGGGCGGGCAACTGGGATTCTCGGTGTTGTTGTTCCAGGATATGGCGGTGATCCCGGCGCTGGCCCTGATCCCGATTTTGGCCGGTGCCGGTGGTAGCAGTGACGATTGGGCACAAATTGCACTCAAGGTTGCGGCGTTCGGCGGCATGCTGATCGGTGGGCGTTTCCTGCTGCGGCCACTGTTCCGCTACATCGCTTCTTCTGGAGTGCGTGAGATCTTTACTGCCGCCGCATTGTTGGTGGTGCTCGGGGCCGCGTTGTTTATGGATGCGCTTGGCCTGTCGATGGCGCTTGGCACCTTTATCGCGGGTGTGCTGCTGGCGGAAAGTGAATATCGCCATGAGTTGGAAATCGCCATCGAGCCGTTCAAAGGGCTGTTACTGGGGCTGTTTTTTATCTCGGTGGGCATGGCGTTAAATATCGGCGTACTCTATACCCATTTGGTCGAAGTGTTGCTCGGTGTTGTGGTGCTGGTGACGATCAAGTCAGGCGTGCTTTATACACTGTCGCGTATTTTTGGGCTGCGCAGTTCCGTGCGTTTGCAGTTTGCCGGCGTGCTTAGCCAAGGTGGGGAATTTGCCTTCGTGCTGTTTTCGGCCGCGGGTGCACAGAAGGTCTTGCAGCCCGATCAGCTTGCATTGCTGTTGGTGGTAGTAACGTTGTCGATGATGACTACGCCGTTACTGATGCAGATTATCGACCGTATTTTGGTACGCCGTTACAACGCCAAGGACGAAGACGAAGAGACGCCGTACGTGGAAGATGACGATCCGCAGGTGATTATCGTCGGCTTCGGGCGTTTTGGTCAGGTGATCGGCCGGCTGCTGATGGCCAATAAGATGCGTATTACCGTATTGGAACGGGACGTCAGCGCCGTCGGTGTGCTGCGCCGCTACGGTTATAAGGTGTATTACGGTGACGCCACCGAGCTGGAATTGCTGCGGGCAGCCGGGGCAGCGAAGGCCAAGTCGATTGTGATCACCTGTAATGAGCCGGAGGACACGATGGAAATTGTGCGCCTGTGTCAGCAGCATTTTCCCGAACTGAGCATTTTGGCGCGTGCACGTGGTCGCGTGGAGGCGCACGAATTATTGCAGGCGGGGGTCAAGCAGTTTACTCGTGAAACCTTCTCCAGTGCCTTGGAACTGGGGCGCAAAGCGCTAATGGAGCAGGGCATGCATCCGCATCAGGCCTATCGTGCTCAGCAACACTTCCGTCGGTTGGATATGCGGATGCTACGTGAGCTGATGCCACCACATCACGGCGATGTGGCGCAGATTTCCCGCGTGAAAGAAGCGCGGCGCGAGCTGGAAGAACTTTTCCACCGAGAAATGCAAAAAGAGAGTCGCCAGTTCGACGGCTGGGATGAATACGAATAATTTGGAGCACTGAGATGTCTGCAACACGCAAAAGATTTATTGCCGGAGCCGTTTGCCCAAGCTGCAAAGCCATGGATACGCTGGCCGTTTGGCGCGAAGACCAGGTTGAAGTGGTCGAGTGCGTTAAGTGTGGTCACCATCAGCGACAGACCGAAGAGCAGGTCGCAAAACACGTGAGGCCGCAGGAGCAGGTGATCGGTATTTTCCATCCTGAGTAGCGTTATCGGGCGCGTTTTTTTATGCTGGAGGGTACAGCGGGGCAGATTTCCGATACAATCTGTCCGGTTAAGGCGTAGCCCAAAGACAGTTGCGCCAAGTGTCTAACGGTAGGAGATATCATGAAAGTAGCAAAAGACTTGGTGGTCAGCCTGGCTTATCAAGTACGTACAGAAGACGGTGTGTTGGTTGATGAGTCTCCGGTGAGTGCGCCGCTGGACTATCTGCACGGGCATGGTTCTCTGATCGCAGGTCTGGAAAAAGCACTCGAAGGCCACGAAGCTGGCGATCGTTTTGACGTGAATGTTGGCGCTAACGATGCGTACGGCAACTACGACGAAAACCTGGTGCAGCGCGTGCCTAAAGACGTCTTTATGGGCGTTGACGAGTTGGAAGTTGGCATGCGTTTCCTGGCTGATACCGATCAGGGTCCAGTTCCAGTCGAAATCACCGAAGTGGACGGCGATCACGTCGTGGTTGACGGCAACCACATGCTGGCTGGCCAGAACCTGAACTTCAATGTAGAAGTTGTCGCGATTCGCGAAGCTACTGCTGAAGAACTGGCGCACGGTCACGTACACGGCGAGCACGATCATCACCACGAACACGGTGAAGGTTGCTGCGGCGGCCATGGCCACGATCACGACCATGACCACGCGCATGGCCAGGATCAGGCTAAGAAAGGCGGTTGCGGTAACGGCGGTTGCGGCTGCCACTAATCGCAGCGCAGTAACGGCAAAAAAAAGGCGGCCCTGGGGCTGCCTTTTTTATGGTCTGTCAATAATGTGGCGGCGGCGTTTCTTCCGACTGTGAGGCGATCATCGACGTTTGGGTCGAACGCAGTTTGTCGGTCAGAACGCGCAGGTGGTCCTGCAATTTCAGCATTTCAAGCTGGTGTTGTACCACCGTTTGGTTGAGTTCTTCGATGGTGACTTCCTGAAAGGCCTGGCGGCTTTCCAGCTCTTCAAGCCGCATTAACAGGCTTTGGGTATCGGCGTTGTGCATGATGCTACCTCTGACACGGTTTAATCCTGGATCTGACACTATGTTAACAGCTGCCGCTGGCTTTGCGCTGTGCTATTTCACCCGCTCCGTGAGGCAACTTCACGAAAGCGTGGCGGGCCTGTGTAAAGTGCTGAAAAATAGAGCGCTTGCTTTGACGGTATTTGTTACTGTTGCGCTGCGAGATGAAAGAAAAATCTGATTTATCATGCGGGTAGCACATTAAACGAAACTTCTGTTTAAAGCGGGAGTCACACTTTGACTCGATTGGTTACCTGTGTGACTGTTTTGTTTTCTTTCGGACAGCTATAGTAGCCCGGTTATCTTACTTAATGATTGTTTGGGGCACCGCTTCAGACACTGGAGAAATGGATGAAATCTTTGTTTAAAGTCACGCTTCTGGCAACCACCATGGCTTTTGCTCTGAATGCGACCCACGTCATGGCTGCGGATGCAGCTAAACCGGCAGAAGCGGCGAAACCTGCTGACGCGGCGCCAAGCACTGGCAAGTTCAAGAATGATGACGAACAAGCGGCTTACGCACTGGGTGCATCACTGGGTCGTTACATGGACAACTCGCTGAAAG
Organism: Serratia sp. CoH_122_TC_1; assembly: GCF_058191755.1. Classification (NCBI taxonomy): domain Bacteria; kingdom Pseudomonadati; phylum Pseudomonadota; class Gammaproteobacteria; order Enterobacterales; family Yersiniaceae; genus Serratia; species Serratia sp. CoH_122_TC_1. The sequence continues at coordinate 6,989 of NZ_JBXWLA010000013.1, read as the reverse complement.
AACAAGAAAAGCTTGGCATTAAACTGGATAAAGACCAGTTGATCTCAGGCGTTCAAGACGCTTTTGCTAACAAGAGCAAACTGAACGACGCAGATATCGAAAAAACGCTGCAGAGCTTTGAAGCACGCGTGAAGGCTTCCGCCCAGGCGAAGATGGAGCAGGACGCGAAAGATAACGAAGCGAAAGGCACTAAGTACCGCGACACCTTCGCTAAAGAAAAAGGCGTGAAGAAAACTGAATCTGGCCTGCTGTATCAGGTAGAAAAACCAGGTGCCGGTGCTGCGCCTAAAGACAGCGATACCGTTGTGGTGAACTACAAAGGCACCCTGACCGACGGCACTGAGTTCGACAACTCATACACCCGTGGCGAGCCGCTGTCGTTCCGTTTGGACGGTGTGATCCCAGGTTGGACTGAAGGCCTGAAACACATCAAGAAAGGCGGCAAAATCAAGCTGGTTATCCCACCGGCACTGGCCTATGGTAAAACTGGCGTTCCGGGCATCCCGGCTAACTCCACCCTGGTATTCGACGTTGAGCTGCTGGACGTGAAAGCGGCACCAAAAGCAGACGCTAAGGCAGAGAAGCCCGCTGACGCAGCGGCTGATGCTAAAGCGCAATAAGCCTGTCTGAGTACCTCACCGCCGCGAATATTCTTCGCGGCGGCTTTATTTTAGCACACCCAATTACGTGCCACTTTCACGCCTTACCCACTGATCGCTTGACGCCTGCCGGGCATCGGGCTTAACGTCAATACCACGCGCAAACGCAAGGATTTTACTCTGGTTGTTTTGCTAGACTAATAATCCGGGCTTATAAGTCATGCGCCTGCCCCTTAGGGCGTGTATCTAAAACTGTTCCTGGTCGTTTCGGCCTGCGGACGTTCGTCGTGCTGTTTCAGACTGATATCAGCCAGCCCACCCTGTTTTATCACAAGGGTGCGCCGCCTGTGGAAAGCAGCCTGCACGAGCAGTTTTAGCTGCGCCCCCTGGCACAGGCGATCTTTGAGGGTGGTATTTTCGATGTCTAATTCGCTTTTATCCAGCGAAGCCAGCGAACTTGATTTGCTGAATGAACGTCCGTTTACTCAGACGGATCATGAAATTCTGAAGTCTTACGAAGCCGTTGTTGATGGCCTGGCGATGTTAATCGGCGGGCATTGCGAAATTGTGCTGCACGCACTGGAAGATTTGAAATGCTCTGCGGTGCGCATTGCTAACGGCGAACATACCGGTCGGCAAATCGGTTCGCCGATCACTGACCTGGCGCTGCGTATGCTGCACGACATGGCGGGTGACGATAGCAGCGTGTCGAAAGCCTATTTTACCCGCGCCAAGAGCGGCGTGCTGATGAAGTCGGTAACTATCGCCATTCGCAATCGCGAGCAGCGAGTGATTGGCTTGCTGTGCATTAACATGAACCTCGATGTTCCCTTCTCCCAGGTCATGCAGACCTTCATGCCACCGGAAACGCAAGATGTTGCCCCGTCGGTCAACTTTGCGTCCTCCGTTGACGACTTGGTGGCGCAAACGCTGGAGTTCACCATTGAAGAAGTGAATGCCGATCGCACTGTCTCCAACAACGCGAAAAATCGCCAGGTGGTACTGAACCTCTACGAGAAGGGTATTTTTGATATCAAGGATGCGATCAACCAGGTGGCGGATCGGCTGAATATCTCCAAACACACGGTGTACTTGTACATTCGCCAGTTCAAAAGCGGCGATCTGTTGGGAACCGAACGTTGATGCTGGATTACTGTCTTTTGGTCACTGGCCCGGCGTATGGCACCCAGCAGGCTAGCAGTGCCTATCAGTTTGCACTTGCCCTTTTAGCTAAAGGGCACCGCCTTTCCAGCGTGTTTTTTTACCGTGAAGGCGTATTGAACGCCAATCAACTGACGGCACCGGCCGGTGATGAGTTCGATTTGGTACGGTGCTGGACGCAACTGGCGCAACAGCACGGTATTGCGCTCAATGTCTGTGTGGCAGCCGCGCTGCGACGTGGAGTGACCGACGAGCAAGAGGCTGCGCAGCAAGGGCTGGCTACCGCTAATCTTCAGCCGGGTTTCATCCTCAGCGGGCTGGGGTCATTGGCGGAGGCTTCGCTGAGCTGTGACCGCTTGGTGCAGTTCTGAGAGAGTTTATGAAACGAGTCGCTTTTGTTTTTACCCAGAGTCCTCATGGTAGTGCCGGTGGCAGGGAAGGGCTGGATGCATTGCTGGCCACGTCTGCGTTGAGCGAAGAGGTGGGTGTGTTTTTTATTGGCGACGGCGTACTGCAGCTTTTGCCAGGGCAGCAGCCGGAAAAAATTCTGGCGCGTAATTACATTGCGACCTTCGGCGTGTTGCCGTTGTATGACGTTGAGCAATGCTATCTGTGCCAGGCATCCTTACAGGAACGCGGTTTGGGTCAGGTGACCGACTGGGTATTGGATGCTGAAATACTGCCACCGGATGCGTTGCGCCTGCAGTTGGCCAGCTATGACGTGGTGATGACTTTTTAGGAAATCCTGATGCTGTATACCCTTAGCCGTTCCCCCACACAATGTGATTTGCCAGCATTGCTGCGCTTAACTGCCCCAGGTGATGACTTGCTGTTGTTGCAAGATGGCGTGCTGGCTGGCTTGGCTGGCAGCGCGCACCTTGAATTGCTACTCAGCGCCCCCATATCCCTTTATGCGCTGCAGAACGACCTGGAAGCCAGAGGATTGGTTGGTCATTTTTCGCACAATATTACTGTTGTCGGCTATAATCATTTCGTCGAATTAACCGAAAAACACCGCAGCCAAATGGCTTGGTGATGAGAGTAATGTTGTATATTTCTTGACACCTCAACTGCTCAGCCATAAAATTCTGCGTCCCGTACTTTGCCAGTAGTGCATACGGGGGGATTTATCACATGTTTACGAAGCAACAAACGAAGCAAAAACCAGGAGCTTTTTAATGGCAACAATTAATCAGCTGGTACGCAAACCACGCTCTGTGAAGGCTGCTAAAAGCAACGTTCCAGCGCTGGAAGCCTGCCCGCAGAAACGTGGCGTATGTACTCGCGTATATACCACCACTCCTAAGAAACCAAACTCCGCACTGCGTAAAGTATGCCGTGTGCGTTTGACTAACGGTTTTGAAGTTACCTCCTACATCGGCGGTGAAGGTCATAACCTGCAGGAACACTCCGTGATCCTGATCCGTGGCGGTCGTGTAAAAGACTTGCCAGGTGTGCGTTACCACACCGTTCGTGGTGCACTTGACTGCTCCGGCGTTAAAGACCGTAAGCAAGCTCGTTCCAAGTACGGCGTGAAGAAGCCAAAGGCTTAATGGTTCTCCGTTAAGTAAGGCCAAACATTTTCACTTTAATGTCAAAATAAACTCGTAGAGTTTTGGACAATCCTGAATTAACAACGGAGTATTTCCATGCCACGTCGTCGCGTAATCGGCCAACGTAAAATCCTTCCAGATCCTAAGTTCGGATCCGAACTGTTGGCCAAATTTGTAAATATCCTGATGGTAGATGGTAAAAAATCTACTGCAGAAGCAATCGTCTATACCGCGCTGGAGACCCTGGCTCAGCGTTCTGGTAAAGATCACCTGGAAGCTTTCGAAGTAGCTCTCGACAACGTACGCCCGACTGTAGAAGTTAAGTCTCGCCGCGTTGGTGGTTCTACTTATCAGGTACCAGTTGAAGTTCGCCCGGTCCGTCGTAATGCTCTGGCAATGCGTTGGATCGTTGATGCTGCTCGTAAACGCGGTGATAAATCCATGGCTTTGCGCTTGGCGAACGAGCTTTCTGACGCAGTTGAGAACAAAGGTTCTGCTGTTAAGAAACGTGAAGACGTTCACCGTATGGCCGAAGCTAACAAGGCGTTCGCCCACTACCGCTGGTAATTGCCACGCAGTAGTTATGCTAACCAAGCGGGCGCTTCAAGAAGCCAACCCGCTTGGGTTAACTGAACTTGAACGCCTAAGGCAATAGAGGAATCAAATGGCTCGTACAACACCCATTGAGCGCTATCGTAACATCGGTATCAGCGCCCACATCGACGCCGGTAAAACGACCACTACCGAACGTATTCTGTTCTACACCGGTGTAAACCACAAAATCGGTGAAGTTCATGATGGCGCAGCCACCATGGACTGGATGGAACAGGAGCAGGAGCGTGGTATTACCATCACTTCTGCAGCGACTACTGCTTTCTGGTCTGGTATGGCCAAGCAGTTCGAGCCGCACCGCGTAAACATCATCGACACCCCAGGGCACGTTGACTTCACCATCGAAGTAGAACGTTCCATGCGTGTTCTTGATGGTGCGGTAATGGTTTACTGTGCTGTTGGTGGTGTTCAGCCGCAGTCTGAAACCGTATGGCGTCAGGCTAACAAATACAAAGTTCCACGCATCGCGTTCGTTAACAAAATGGACCGCATGGGTGCTAACTTCCTGAAAGTTGTTGGTCAGATCAAATCTCGTCTGGGCGCGAATCCAGTTCCATTGCAACTGGCTATCGGCGCGGAAGAGAAATTCACCGGTGTTGTTGACCTGGTGAAAATGAAAGCTATCAACTGGAACGAAGCTGATGCTGGCGTGACCTTCGAATACGAAGAGATCCCTGCAGACATGCAAGAACTGGCTGCTGAATGGCACCAGAACCTGGTTGAATCTGCAGCGGAAGCTTCAGATGAGCTGATGGACAAATACTTGGGCGGCGATGAGCTGACCGAGGAAGAAATCAAGAAAGCTCTGCGTCAGCGCGTGCTGAACAACGAAATCATCTTGGTGACTTGTGGTTCTGCATTTAAGAACAAAGGCGTACAGGCGATGCTGGATGCGGTAATTGATTACCTGCCAGCTCCTACTGACGTTGCTGCAATCAACGGTATGCTGGATGACGGTAAAGATACTCCAGCTGTTCGTCACTCTACCGATGATGAGCCGTTCGCTGCGCTGGCGTTCAAAATCGCTACCGACCCGTTCGTAGGTAACTTGACCTTCTTCCGCGTGTACTCAGGTGTGGTTAACTCCGGTGACACCGTACTGAACTCCGTGAAGGCGGATCGCGAGCGTCTGGGCCGTATCGTTCAGATGCATGCGAACAAACGTGAAGAGATCAAAGAAGTTCGCGCGGGCGACATTGCTGCGGCAATCGGCCTGAAGAACGTGACTACCGGTGACACTCTGTGTGATCCAGACAATGTGATCATTCTGGAGCGTATGGAATTCCCTGAGCCGGTAATTTCTATCGCGGTAGAACCAAAAACCAAAGCTGACCAAGAAAAAATGGGTCTGGCTCTGGGTCGTCTGGCTAAAGAAGATCCATCATTCCGCGTTTGGACTGACGAAGAAACTAACCAGACTATCATCGCAGGTATGGGTGAGCTGCACCTCGACATCATCGTTGACCGCATGAAGCGTGAATTCAACGTTGAAGCGAACGTCGGTAAACCACAGGTTGCTTACCGTGAAGCGATTCGCGCGAAAGTTACCGATATCGAAGGTAAGCACGCCAAGCAGTCTGGTGGTCGTGGTCAGTACGGTCATGTTGTTATCGACATGTACCCACTGGAGCCGGGCTCAAACCCGAAAGGCTACGAGTTCATCAATGACATTAAAGGCGGTGTGATCCCAACGGAATACATCCCTGCCGTTGATAAAGGCCTCCAGGAGCAGCTTAAGTCTGGTCCACTGGCCGGTTATCCGGTAGTTGATCTCGGTGTGCGTCTGCATTTCGGTTCTTACCATGATGTTGACTCCTCCGAATTGGCGTTTAAACTGGCCGCGTCTATCGCCTTTAAAGATGGCTTTAAAAAAGCGAAACCTGTTTTGCTTGAGCCAATCATGAAGGTTGAAGTTGAAACGCCGGAAGAGAACACTGGTGACGTCATCGGTGACCTTAGCCGTCGTCGTGGTCAACTGAAAGGTCAGGAATCTAACGCTACTGGCGTTCAGATTCACGCTGAAGTTCCGTTGTCCGAGATGTTCGGATACGCGACACAACTGCGTTCTCTGACCAAAGGCCGTGCTTCTTACTCCATGGAGTTCCTGAAGTACGATGATGCGCCGAACAACGTCGCTCAGGCCGTTATTGAAGCCCGTGGTAAATAAGCTTTCGGGTTTAACACATTGATCAGTGCTCTCTCCATGAGGGGAGAGCATAAGAGTAAGGAATATAGCCGTGTCTAAAGAAAAATTTGAACGTTCCAAACCGCACGTTAACGTTGGTACTATCGGCCACGTTGACCACGGTAAAACTACCCTGACTGCAGCAATCACCACCGTTCTGGCTAAAACCTACGGCGGTTCTGCACGTGCTTTCGACCAGATCGATAACGCGCCAGAAGAAAAAGCTCGTGGTATCACCATCAACACTTCTCACGTTGAATATGACACCCCGACTCGTCACTACGCGCACGTTGACTGCCCAGGGCACGCCGACTACGTTAAAAACATGATCACCGGTGCTGCTCAGATGGACGGCGCTATCCTGGTTGTTGCTGCGACTGATGGCCCAATGCCACAGACCCGTGAGCACATCCTGCTGGGTCGTCAGGTTGGCGTTCCTTTCATCATCGTATTCATGAACAAATGCGACATGGTTGATGATGAAGAGCTGCTGGAACTGGTAGAAATGGAAGTTCGTGAACTTCTGTCTGCTTATGACTTCCCTGGTGATGACCTGCCAGTTGTTCGTGGTTCAGCGCTGAAAGCACTGGAAGGCGAAGCTGAGTGGGAAGCTAAAATCATCGAGCTGGCTGGCTACCTGGATTCTTACATCCCAGAACCAGAGCGTGCTATCGACAAGCCGTTCCTGCTGCCAATCGAAGACGTATTCTCCATCTCCGGTCGTGGTACCGTTGTTACCGGTCGTGTTGAGCGCGGTATCGTTAAAGTTGGCGAAGAAGTTGAAATCGTTGGTATCAAAGACACCGTTAAGTCTACCTGTACTGGCGTTGAAATGTTCCGCAAACTGCTGGACGAAGGCCGTGCTGGTGAGAACGTAGG